>JAXHUS010000204.1:0-2864 GCA_034189305.1 Thermodesulfobacteriota bacterium
ATTACAAGTACTGCCTATCTTGCTTTTAGTGACCTTGAAGGGGGTGAATAATAAAGAGGAAATGCCTGGCAGCAAAGATTTAATTATTATAAACAACCTAAAGAAATACTTTACCCTTGATTCCGGTTTTCTTTCTTCAAAAAAGGAAATTATAAAGGCAGTGGATGGAGTAAGTTTTACCATAAAAGAAAAAGAAACCATTGGACTTGTAGGAGAATCAGGGTGCGGTAAAACCACAACGGGCAAACTTTTAATAAGGCTTATAGAACCCACCACAGGGCACATAAATTATGAAGGGGAGGATATTTTTACCTTAACAAAAAATAGGGTTCGAGAACTGCGAAAAAAGATGCAGTTTATCTTTCAGGACCCGTACAGCTCTTTAAATCCCCGAATGAATGTTGGTAGTATTGTTGGGGAAGGGCTTAAGGTTCATAAAATTTTAACAACAAGGGCAAGAAGAAAAAGGGTTGAAGAACTTCTTATGCTGGTAGGATTAAGACCCCAGGATATCCAGAGATATCCCCATGAATTCAGTGGGGGGCAGAGACAGAGGATCGGGATTGCCAGGGCAATAAGTTTAAATCCTTCCTTTCTAATTGCCGATGAACCTATATCCGCCCTTGATGTATCAATTCAGGCACAAATTCTTAATTTGCTCTTAGATCTTAAACGGAAGCTGGGATTAACTCTCCTTTTTATATCCCATGATTTACATGCAGTAAAGTTTATAAGTGACAGAATAATAGTCATGTATAAGGGAAAGATTGTTGAAATAGCAGACTGTGAGGAAATATTCAAGAATCCTTCCCATCCGTATACAAGATTCTTACTTTCTGCTGTTTTGCAGATTGATCCGGGAAAAAGAAAGAAAAGAGAGATATTTTATGAACCTGAAAAAGAGGTTTTCAATAAAGGATGTTCCTTTTTAAATTACTGCAAAGAAAAGAAAGATAGATGTTATGTAAAACATCCGGATTTAACGGAAAAGGCGGAGGGTCATTTTGTAGCATGTCACTGCCATTGCCCCAATTTAACAGTAAGGGCACAGGGTTTAGATTGAATAGATTTATATTGTCTTTATGTACTTTCCTACTTTCAAGGTTAACAATAAGTTCAAATGTAAAATTTTTAAAGAAACTCCAGTCATATAAGATAATACTCTTTGATTTTAATCGAAAAAGCGAATAAAATATTCAACCTATAAGGATTTTGACAGTACATATATTAAAATGTTCATTTAAAAGCTGTAGGAGGAAAAATTAATGTATTCAGAGACTGTGATGGATCATTTCAAAAATCCAAGAAATGTAGGTGAAATTAAGGATGCGGATGGGATAGGAGAGGTAGGCAATCCCGTTTGCGGGGATATGATGGCTATTTATATTACGGTTGCGGATAGCAGGATAAAAGACATAAAATTTCAGACCTTTGGTTGTGGTGCTGCTATCGCTGTTTCCAGCATGGTTACGGAAATGGCAAAAGGCAAAACTCTAAAGGAAGCAAAAAAGATTACCAATAATTCTGTGGCAAAAGCGCTGGATGGATTGCCGAAAAACAAGTTGCATTGCTCGAATCTGGGGGCCGATGCCCTGCAAATGGCAATAAAGGATTATGAAGACAGGAAGACAGGCAAAGTAAGAACTCCATCAGTGAAACAGGAAAAACATAAGCACACCGAAGGGGACAGATGTAATTGTCCTTATTGCAACCGGGAATTAACCGGGAACGCAGGGACATGTCCGGTATGCGGGCATAATGTGGAAGCCTGTCAATAGATCGGGTTGAGGGAAATAAATGTTCATTTTAGGCTTACAGGGAAGTCCGCGTATAAACGGAAACACGGATATTCTGCTTTCCTCTTTTTTAGATGAGGCCCAAAGTCATGGTGTAAAAACCTATAAACTGGAAGTGGCAAAAAAGAAGATTGTTCCGTGCCGGGGGTGTGGAACATGTGAGAGGGAAGGACTCTGTCCCATAGATGACGAGATGCAGGATGTATATTTCCTTTTGCGCAGGGCGGATATTATAGTTATGGCAAGCCCCATATTTTTTTATGGAGTGACTGCCCAGTTAAAGGCGCTAATTGATCGCAGTCAGGCCCTGTGGTCAAGAAAATACATCCATAAATTAACTGACCCTGCATACAAATGGAGGCGGGGATTTTACCTGTCCCTTGGCGCCACCAGAGGTAAAGACCTTTTTGAAGGGATAAATCTTACCACTAAATACTTCTTTGATGCTGTGTCCGCTATTTTATACGGAAGTCTTACTTATAGAAAGATTGAAAAGGCGGGGGAGATTAAAAACCATCCAACAGCCATGAAGGATGTAAGGGAAAAGGCCGGAAATCTCATTGAACCATCACTTTGCACAAAAAAGATTATGTTTATATGCAGGGAAAATGCCTGTCGCAGTCAAATGGCATCCGCTTTCACCCGCTACTATGCCGGGGACAGAATTGAAGTTGAAAGTGGGGGGAGTGGACCGGGTAATGAAGTAAATAGTCTTATGATTGAGGTTATGGGGGAAAAAGGTCTGGATATGGCATATCAAAGGCCGAAATCTATTGAAGATGCCTTAAGTAACATGAAACCTGATATTATTATTTCCATGGGATGTGGGGACGAATGTTCATATATACCTTCCATACCAAGGCAGGATTGGAATTTGCCCGACCCTTCGGGCAAACCCCTTTCCTTTATGCGACAAATCAGGGATGAAATTGAAAAGCGGGTAATTAAACTTATAAATCAGAGAAGTTAGATATTACACTTTGTTTTTCTCTCCAAGAAATTTTAAAGCAGTAGAATAAACCAGATTTTTTTTGCAGTCTTCTTGAATGGGCAAACCTTCAAGCAGGT
>JAXHUS010000205.1:0-4661 GCA_034189305.1 Thermodesulfobacteriota bacterium
ATACGAACAATAGATATACAATCTTCTGGTGATGATTCAAAAGGATTTGCTTTCCGTCATTTCCCTTTTTTTATTGTTAATTTTTCCCGGTTGTTCCCATTTAGAAAATCAGACAATTAATAATGAACAGCTTATAGAAAGAGGGATTTATCATTATCGTCAGAATTATTGGGATGAAGCCATTGCCGATTTTAATAAAGTTTTAAAACGAGAGCCGAAAAATTCTACAGCCCATTTCCAGATAGGTGTTATCTGTCATAAAAAGGGACAGTTTGATGAGGCCATAAATAGATATAAAAAGGCTTTAATGACCGATCCATTTTATTCCAAGGCATATTTTAATCTGGCCGTCATTTATTATGAAAACAAAAATGATGTAGAAAAAGCCCTGGATTATTTTGAAAAATATTTAAAGCTTGTACCAAATTCCAAATTAAGACTTAAAATTGAAAAACTGACCAAATCCCAGAGAAAAGGAAAAATTGATAAGGATATTAAAGATTCCTTTGAAAAAGAAGTAAAATAAATCAGAAGAAAAGGCGTTGGGATTCTTTTTTCATGCCTGCTTGTGACCGAAGGTCCTGGAGATTATAATGAATTTAAAAGTCAGATATAGAAGGCTTCTATTTTTAACATCTTTTTTTGTACTCATACATTTTTTAAATGTATCTTCTTTTTCCCAGCTTGCTGTAGCTCCGTGGCCCATGTTCGGGTACAACCAGGAACATACCAGGCACAGCCCTTTTTTAGGCGCCCGGGATGCGGAACTCAAATGGTCATTTGAAACTGCAAAAGAGATCGATTCATCTCCCTGTCTGGATAGTAATGAGACCATTTTTTTTGGTTCCGATGATGGTTACCTTTATGCCATAAATTCAGACGGTACTTTAAAATGGAAATATTATATATGGTTTCCCATAAACTCTTCTCCTGCCGTTGATTCTAACGGCACTATTTATGTAGGTTCTGATGACGGCAGCCTTTATGCCGTAAATGCTGACGGCACTCTATTCTGGAAATACAAGACCGGTGGAGGGATAGATTCATCTCCCTGTATTGGAAGTGATGGCACTATTTATGTAGGTTCCCAGGATTTTCATCTTTATGCACTGAATAAGGACGGCAGTCTTAAATGGAAATATAAAACAGGTTATCAAATTAATTCTTCTCCTGCGGTTACCACCGACGGAATAATTTATATCGGCTCCAGTGATGGGTATCTTTATGCGATAGAATCCGACGGCACTTTAAAATGGAAGTATCAAACCGGAGGTGAAGTTGATTCTTCTCCTGCCATTGGAAGCAATGGCGTTATATATGCTGGATCCCTTAACGGATTCCTGTATGCGGTGAAGGAGGATAAAACCCTTGCATGGTGGTTGCAAACCGGAAGTGGGTTGGCTTCCTCTCCGGCTATAGATGAGGATAATGAGGTTATTTATGTGGGGGCTAATAACGGTTCCATTTATTCTATTACATTAAAGGGAAGGCTTAACTGGGTTTATCCGATTGGCTCTGAGATAAAATCTTCTCCATCTATTGGGAGTGATGGTATAATTTATATTGGTTCAAGTGACTCGAATCTTTATGCCATAAATCCTGACGGTACGATACTATGGGAATATGAAACCGGAGGAGAAATAACTTCCTCTCCTGCTATAGGGTATGATGGTGCGATTTATGTGGGCTCTAAAGACGGCAATATATATGCAATTAAAGGATCAACATCTTCGGATGTTAGGGCTGCCTTTACTGCAGTTCCTACCGAAGGCTATGTTCCATTAACTGTTTCATTCTATAATCAATCCAGTGGAAACATAATAAGTAACCTATGGAAATTCGGGGATGACAATTCAAGTACTGATAAAAATCCTATCCATACATACGAAAAAACCGGAAAATATAATGTAACTTTAACTGTTTTTTCTGAAGACACAGAAACTGATACGGAAATTAAGAAGGAGTATATTAGTGTAGAGAATCCCCCCCCCATCCAGGCCGATTTTACCGCTTCACCAACAAAAGGCAGTATTCCCCTCAGGGTAAAATTTACTGACCTTTCCTCCGGGAAAATTAGACGATGGTACTGGCAATTTGGTGATGGAAAAACCAGCCGTATTCCCAATCCCAGGCATTTTTATCTAAAACCCGGGACATATACGGTAAGTTTGACTGTTTCAGGACGAAAGGGTGAAGACACCATGGTAAAAAAGGATTTTATCCAGGCAGAACCAAGAATTTCCAGATAAAAACATCATCAAGTATCACGTATAACTATTAACAGTGGATAGTAGTCAGGTTAAAAGGACTTTGGTTTAACCAGATATTCCAGTATTTTAATGTCAAAAAAATGGTTTGATGAGTCGGCCTGAAGTAAAATAGCAGTATCAGCGCCCCGGCCGGTGCCCGCAACCGCAATTACCATTCCTTGTGGGATAAGCCCTGCATCTGATGCCATAGCCGCAATTTCCACACAAACCTTTGTTCCCTGACCAAATATTCTCAAAGTGTCGGCAATAAGTTGTTCGTGTGAATAGCCACCCGCTTTACTTCTAATTGCTGCACCCAGACCTCGAAGCACCATAGTCCCGGTATAAATTCTACCGCCTGATCTCTCAATTTTCTCTCTAAACTCTTCTGGAAATTCCTGTTTTCCTTTCTCTTTAAACCCTGTATTATGGGTTACAACAACAAGATTTAGCTTAAAACTTTCCAGATACGCGGCAGCTTTAAGTCCGGTTTCACCCCCGGTCGATGCCACAACCAGATCTGAAATCCCCCTTTTCTTTGCCTGGTAAAATACTTCCTTTAATGTTAAATCCGTATTTTGTTTCCCTGCATTTTCTAAATACATGAACTTCCCCTATTCGTCATAAAAAGCCATTCCAGCAAATGTAACGGCAGCAGCCCCCCCCGGATCCGCCCACTTTTCATATTTAAGTAAATAACCTGTTCCGGAATCCATAACTCCCAGCATTGTAAATATGGGAGGAAAACCACAGATTTTCCTTTTATCTCCATCATGATAAACCGAGTTATAAAATGCCTTTAAATCTAAAGATTTTATAGTATTCAACATCACCATATCTTCTTTTTCAACCCAATTCAAAATATTCCGGTCTACCTGAAAGGTATCACCAAATTGCTGCCCTATATGAGCAAGGTCAGCGCCCGCTATAATAAAAATTCTTTTTTTGCTTGATGATGATATTGCCTTTTTAACCGCTCCGATAAATTCCATTATCTGCAAGCTGGAAAAAGGTTCTTCTCCTTTTGCTATAATATTATGAAAAGAACCGCATAGAACAGGAACGATTTTTATATCTTTTTTCCCTGCAAGCAAATATTGTAAAAAAACTAATTGAAACTCAATAGAATGTTCATTCTGGTGATTTTTTTCATCATCAAATAGAGGATATCCGTATTCTTTCTCCAGAATATCAACAATATCCTGATCTACCTCTATCTCCCCAAATGGAGTAACAAATTTTTTGCGGCACAGGATAAAAGGTGTCTTACTAAATGCGTGAGAAGTTCCAAGTATTAAATAAGTGTCTGCTGGTTCGGATTTCATAACCTCTTGATATGCAAATGCATAACAGGGGCCTCCTCTCATAAAATCTATATGGGGCGCAATAATTCCCTGTAATGTTCCCCTTTTATTTTCATTAACAGTTATAATAGGTTCGGTTATTGATTTAAAATACTCCCCTATCTGCTTTTTTAGCTTCTCCGGTTCCAGCTCATAACCCCTTCCGGCAAGCACTGGTTTCCTTACAGCAGATTTTCTAAATTCTTCCTCATTTTTTACTTTTTGCCCTTCAAATTTTTCATTATCCATAAAAAGGCATGCATCAAAACTGTCCACAAGTTCTTCTATTTTATTTCTTGGAAGCAAAGTCCCATATTTTCGCATAAAAGCAGCCTGAATATCTAAAAGAGAGTTTTTTCCGTTAAATAGACTTATAATAAATAAAGTTTGGGGTGGAATAAAAAGCATTTTATCAGTAAGATTAAAAGGATCTCTTACGCAGAATGTGGGTCCATCGGAAATTTTGGCAGGAAATATTTCAATATCTGTTCGTAATTTAGGATATTCCATAGTACTTTACTCCGTTAGAATGATAGATGTGAAATTCTAACGGGGTTTCTCGGACTTTTTTGCCTTACTTTCTAAGGTTGTCCTTAATTTTTCCTTTTTTCTCTTCTTTCTCCTTCTCCTCCTTCTTTCAAGCTCTCGATCCTTTTCTCTTAGTGGCATAAAAACTCCTTTAGTAGCTAAGTTGATTGTACAAACTCACATTGTCATAAATTTTAATAGAACTTTTAACATAATGCAATCCTGATATATTTTTAACTTTATATCTTAATTAGAATAAAGGTAAATTACAAGGAGATTTTTTAGCAATTCTCGGTGAAAATGATAAAAACCGACAATACCTTTTAATTTCTCTGGATTCCGGCTTTCGCCGGAATCCAGTATGAATATTTATAACGAAAAATAATTCTAAAATCAGACTATTAAAATTTCACCGAGAATTGCTGGAGATTTTTGGTTAATATTAATTAAATAAAGAGAATTAGAAAAGAGAAAAGGGGCATTTTTACTAAATTTTTAATTTTCTCTTGCAAAATGAAGATTTATTATCTATTATTTTCTG
>JAXHUS010000206.1:0-3689 GCA_034189305.1 Thermodesulfobacteriota bacterium
TCACAAAAGGCTTATGAGATAAGAAGACAGGGTTTTTTTGGATCCGCAATGCTTCCCTATGCAGAACTTGAGTATGGCGGTATTGTGAAGAAGATGAAAAGGCTGGATAAAAAATTTGTGGAAAGATAAAAATGATTAAAGTTAAATTTCAGGAGGTTTAGAATGCAGGATGTTGTAATTGTAAGTGCCTGTCGCACTGCTATTGGTGATTTTTTGGGAACATTAAAGGATATTCCGGCAAAAGATTTAGGAATAATATGTGGAGAAGAAGCGATTAAAAGAGCGGGGACAGAAAAGGATATTATTGAAGAGGTTATGTGCGGTAATGTCCTTCAGGCTGGTCAGGGAGGGAATATCGGAAGACAAATTGCTATGGCTATGGGAATATCTTCAAGTTCAGGCGGTTTTACCATTAATCAACTTTGTGCCTCGGCAATGCGCGCATTTGAAATTGGATGTCATAACATTATGCTGGGTAATATTAGTGCGGCCTTAATTTTGGGAATCGAAAATATGTCTATGTCGCCGTATCTTGTTCTGAAAGGTCGGGGTGGCTATAGAATGGGACCGGGAACAATGGAAGACCATATGTTATATGATGGTCTTGTATGCAGTATTGCTGGTTATCATATGGGAGTTACAGCAGAAAATATTGCGGAAAAATATAAAATATCCAGAAAAGAACAGGATGAACTTGCTGTTATGAGCCAGGCAAGGGCCATATCTTCAATAGAAAAAGGCTTTTTTAAGGACGAAATTGTACCGGTAGAAATAAAGAAAAAGAAAGAAACAGTCCAGTTTTTAAAGGATGAACATCCCCGTGCCAATACTACCCTGGATACCCTTGAAAAACTCAGGCCGGCCTTTAAAAAAGACGGAACTGTAACAGCGGGCAATGCCTCGGGAATAAATGATGCCGGAGCGGCCTGCCTTATTATGTCGGCTGAAAAAGCCAGTGACCTTGGAGTTAAGCCTCGCGCCAGGGTAATAAGTACCTGCACTGCCGGTGTAGATCCGAAAATTATGGGTCTTGGACCTGCAAGGTCTATCCCTAAAGTTTTAGAGCAATCAGGGCTAAAATTTTCCGATATCGACTGCTGGGAAATCAACGAGGCTTTTGCAGCACAATTTATAGGCGTCTCTCGAATGTTAAAGGAAGACTATAATATTGAAACGGATATTGAAAAGATTAATAAGAATGGTTCCGGAATTTCTCTGGGACATCCGATTGGCTGTACCGGTCTTAGAATTATTGTGTCACTGCTTTATGAAATGGAGAGATCCGGTGCTACCCTGGGAGGAGCATCTTTGTGTGCCGGTGGAGGGCCGTCAATGGCTACTATCATCTCTAAGGATATATAATTAGATAATGTCATTTGTCTGTTATAAGTGGTCTCTGTGTCAGGAAACAGATACAGATAACTGACACCGACACTGACCTTAGTATATGTAAATCCATAGGCTATTGAGTAATAAAATTTAAGTGTAGGAAAATATTACGTAACGGAACACCAACAACTAAACTACGGGTACTAAATAATAATTTTGACTTTGGAAAAAGGAGGAAAATATGGCGATAAAAAACATTACTGTACTTGGTGCAGGTCAGATGGGATCTGGAATTGCACAGGTTTCCGCCCTGGCTGGTTTTAATGTGATAATAAGGGATATTGAACAAAAATTCATAGATAAAGGAATATCCTTTATCGTGAAGAATTTAAATGGTTTAGCAAAAAAAGGGAAGATAACGGATGATGAAAAAGAGAAAATAATCTCTCGAATCAAAGGTGTTGTATCAATGGAGGATGCATGTGCGGAAGCAGATATTGTAATTGAAGCGGTTATTGAAGATATCGAATTAAAAAAGAGGGTTTTTAAAGAACTTGATGACATCTGTCCTGCTTCCACAATTTTTGCTTCAAACACATCTTCTTTAAGCATATCTGAAATGGCATCCGCAACTAAAAGACCGGAAAAAGTGGTTGGAATGCATTTTTTTAATCCGGTTCCTGTAATGAAGCTCGTTGAGGTAATTCGAGGACTTTCTACTTCAAAAGAAACTGTTGAGGAAGTTTTAGACCTTGCAAAATCTTTAAAGAAAATCCCTATTGAGGTAAAAGAAGCCCCTGGATTTGCAGTTAATCGTATTCTGGTTCCCATGTTGAATGATGCTATAAATGTTTTAATGGAAGGAGTGGCAACAAAAGAAGATATTGATACCGGAATGAAATTGGGATGTAATCATCCAATGGGTCCTTTGGAGCTTGCTGATTTTATAGGGCTGGATACAATCCTCTCCATTATGGAATTTTACTATGCGGAATTTGGTGATCCGAAATATAGACCTTCAACATTACTCAGGCAGATGGTAAGGGCGGGATATTTAGGCAAAAAAACAGGAAAAGGGTTTTATGATTATTCTTAATACATTCGAGACAATATGATTTAGAAAATGAGGAGAAGTTCAGTTTTCGCTGTTTTCCCTTTACTTATAAACAACAGACAACATACAACTGTCAAAGGTTAACGTTTTTTAATTTTGGATTTTGAAATTGTTTAGGGTTTTTATAATTAAGTTTTAGTATGTTACACATTTTCTCAAACAAATAAATATTTACAATAATGCTGCTGACAAAAGACGTATATACTTATATCTGGAATAATCCGTATGCAAATAATTCCAATACTTACATTATAAGAAGCGATTTTACTACCCTTATAGATCCCGGACACAGACAATATGCAGGCGACCTTAAAAAGGCCATGGAAAAAGACGGAATAGGTTTAGAAGAGATAAAGCTTATTATTAATACCCATCTTCATCCCGATCATTTTGAATCGGCATGTGAATTCACTTCTATGGGAGCTTTATCTTCTGCATTTTTAGTAAATGACAACTATTTAAGTGAAATATTAAGTTTTTTCCCCCAATTGGGAATGGAAATTCCAAAATTTCAAATAGACCTTTATCTTCGTGAAGGAGAACTTGTTCTTGGTGACAATCTATTAAAGATTTTTCATACACCGGGACACTCTCCATGCTCTATGAGCATATATTTTCCCGAAAAGAAGCTTATTTTCGCAGGGGACTTGATTTTTTTGCAGGGTGTTGGACGAACCGACCTTCCTTATGGTAGCGGTAAGGAACTTAAAAATAGCATTGAAAAAATGGCTGAACTGGACCTGGAATTTATCCTTCCTGGTCATGGGGAGATAGTCCAGGGAAGAGAAAATGTATTGAAGAACTTTAATTTTATAAGGCAGACATTTTACAATTATATTTAGAGAATCAATATGGGTGAGATAAAGAGCACACTGGATATTATAATGAATAAAGTGAAAAATATTAATGTGTCTCCTGAAGAAAAGCGCATCTGGAAGGATAAAGAAATACGGAAAAAGGCCGATTCTATGCTGGAAAAACTTCTTTCCAATCAAATAAAGCTTTATCAATTTGAAGATGAGGTGGAAAAAATCTCACAGGAAGACAAAAAAAGTCTTGTCGGATTCTTGATGGATGGTCTTTTAAACCGGGTACAGATATACAATACCCCTGAGGAGGTCTTTTCGGCCTTATCCGTGTTTTTAAAAAATAAATCCGAAGATATTATTATATCCAGAATTAAGTCTCAAATCTCCTTTTATGCACTTTTTTCTCATAAAGGGAGATTTGAGACTTAATTCTGGAT
>JAXHUS010000207.1:0-4249 GCA_034189305.1 Thermodesulfobacteriota bacterium
CTCCTTCTTCTTTATACCTCTATTTTATCATAATTAGGAGGTCATCAGCTATTTTCTTTCCCTTTTAAGTAATAAGAAAATTATTCATTTTAATAATTTTGCAAGTACCTCAATAAGTAAAATAAATTATACTGAACTTTAGGAAATGTCAGTAATTAATCCTTAAAATAAGTAGGGAAGTCAATAGATCCAAAAAATGGACGGCTAAATAAGCTACTTAACAGTCTCTTATGCTTTTAAAATGTAATAAATTTATATAGTACAGTTTTTCGTAATTAAGATGTCATATTAACCGAAGGGGGATATCTTTATAAATTCACTGTGATACAAAAGATTTCTCGCTACGCTCGAAATGACATGATTGTAACGTTATTTAAGATACGATATACTAGTAACCACGAACAACAGACACTATTGAATTAACAAATGATATTAAATATTCAGGATATAACAAAGACATACCATCTAAAAGGAGTATCCGTACATGCCCTGCGGGGGATAACACTTCAGGTTGCAAAAGGCGGATTTATTTCTATTATGGGACCATCCGGCTCCGGCAAGTCAACTTTAATGAATATTATAGGTTGTCTTGATAAACCGGAGGAAGGATATATAGAATTTGAAGGAACAAAAACAAGCAAAATGGGAAAAGCAGAGCTTGCTTATTTTCGTAATAAAAAGATTGGGTTTATTTTTCAGAGCTTTAATTTGCTTCCCCGAATAAATGCCTTAAAAAATGTTATGCTTCCGCTTCTTTACAGTAATTATCCTAAAGAAAAAAGGCAGGAAAGTGCAATAAAAGCATTAGGGAAGGTAGGACTCGGCAATCATCTATTTCATAAACCCAATGAAATGTCCGGGGGGCAGCAGCAGAGAGTTGCCATAGCCAGAGCCTTGATTAATGATCCAGGTCTGATTTTAGCAGATGAACCTACTGGAAATGTAGATTCAGTATCCGGCCTGGGAATAATAGCTTTAATGCAGGAATTAAACAATTCCGGGATGACTATTATTCTTGTAACCCATGACCGCTCTATTGCCCTTCACACAGACCGGATAATCCATATTAAAGACGGCAGAATTATTAAAATTGAAGAAATTACAGATAGAAAAGATGCAAAAGAAGAGCTTAAAAATATTCCCAGGGAAGATTTAACTTATGGGTTTATTTGATATATTCGAAACTTCAATAGAAGGGCTTGTAGCCAATAAATTTCGTTCGTTTCTTACGATGCTTGGTGTTATAATAGGTGTGGTTTCTGTGATTTTGCTTGTGTCCATTGCCCTGGGTGTAAAGTCTGAAATTACTGGAAGTATTGCGAACTTAGGCTCTAATTTATACATAGTTATGCAAGGGAATAAAAATCGAATCGGTTCTGCAAGAATTGGTGTAAATAGGCTCAAAAGAAAGCACGCTCAATTAATAAGTAAAGAAAACAGTTATAAGGTAATTCCGTCTCCCACAGTAAGCAAAGTATCTGCCGTGAAAGCAGGGAGTCTGATTAGTAAATCTACACTGATTACCGGCTGCGAGCCGAATTTCTCCCTGGTAAGGAACTGGGAGCCGGAAAGGGGAAGATTTTTAAAAAAGAATGATGTGGATTCTGAAAGAAAGGTTTGTGTTATCGGAAAAACTATTGAAAAAGAGCTTTTTCCCAACCAGAGTCCCTTAAACAAATTTATTAGAATAACGGGAAAAAAATTTACAATTGTAGGAATTATGGAACCCAAAGGACAGTTGTTTGATATGGATAACGATAATCAGGTATTTATTCCAATTACAACTGCACAAAGGATCTTTGGAATCAATAAAGTTTCCTTTATATTTATAAAGGTGCCTGACGCAAGAAACATAAATCCGGCCATCAAAAAGACAGAAGAGATCCTTTCCAGTCATATTAATCCGGAAGATTTTATGGTACGAAGCCAGGGAGAGACGTTAAGTGTTTTTGAAAAAATAACGTCAATCCTGACTATAATGCTGGGGGCAATAGCAACTATCTCTTTGATTGTAGGTGGGATAGGAATTATGAATATAATGACGGTATCCGTGACTGAAAGGACAAGGGAGATTGGTATCAGGAAAGCCCTTGGAGCTAAAGACCGTGATATACTATTACAGTTTCTTACAGAAGCGGTCCTCATTTCTTTAATAGGCGGTATTATCGGGATATTTTTTGCATATATCGGAGCATTTTTTATAAGCAAAGCCAATACGATTTTTAATTTTGAAATATCCTTTTTTGCAGTGGCTTGCGCATTTCTATTCTCTTTTTTTATGGGAACCTTTTTTGGTGTCTATCCGGCATACAAGGCGGCGAGTCTTGACCCAATTGAGGCATTGCGCTATGAATAGATTTTATGATATGAACGGGAGAATATAAATTGGTCAGGAAAAAACTTTATATTATAGTAGCCTTGGTGGTAGTTTGTATAATTTTTTACTATCTTTATAATGATGGGAAAAACTTGCCGGAAGTTAAGCAAGAAACAGTAATCAGTGGAAATTTGAAAATAATAACCACAGCAACAGGGCATATTGAAGCAGCAAGGCGAATTCAGGTAAATTCAACGGTTCCCGGAAAAGTAGCCAAAATATATTTTACGGAATTTCAGAAGGTAGATAAAGGAGATATATTAATTGAGCTTGAAAACGAAGACATTAATGCCCAGTTAAGACAGGTTCAGGCTTCTTTAGAAAAGGCAAAGATTGAAAAAAAATATTTTTTAAATGAACTAAAAAAATACAGACAATTATATAAAAAGGGATATATTTCTCAAAAGGAACTTGATTTTGCTAAAAATCAGTATGACCTGGCATGTTCTCTGGTCAAGCAACAATTTTTTCTCCTTGAATCAGTTGAGGCAAACCTAAAAAATACAATTATAACTTCACCTTTAACTGGAACCGTAATTAAAAAAGAGGTGGAAGAGGGGGAAATTGTTAAAGGCCCCATCGGTGTAAAAAGTTTAACAGAAATTACAGCTATTGCGGAGATTGCCGATCTTACCCGCCTCTTTGTTTTCGCCGAAGTTGATGAAACAGAGATAACAAAAATTTATAATGGTCAAAAGGCAATTATCAGTGTTGATGCCTATCCTGAATTATCTTTCTATGGCAGAGTAAGGAAAATAGCACAGGTTACAAAAGGACAAAAAGATACAGGAATTACCTATCAGGTTAATATTGAGATCGAAAATCCAAAAAATCTCAAATTAGGGATGACGGCAAATATTGATTTTGTAATTGAAGAAAAAGATAATGTTTTGCTTATCCCCGCCTCAAGCATTTTAGAAAAGCCCGACGGACAGTATATCTTTTTAATTAAAGATGAAAGAGTTTATCTCATGAAGGTTCAACTGGGAATAAGCAATGAAGATTCTTATGAAGTAATTTCCGGGCTTAAACAAGGAGATATCATAGCATCGGGAAGGCTTTCCAGTTTAAAAAATGGACAGGGGGTTAAGATAATTGATTAAAATTAATAAAAATCGGGACGGCCGGATTTGAACCGGCGACCCCTTGCTCCCGAATCCGTATCCATTTATTTGGCTAACTCATTGAAATTGCATAACTATTTGATTTTATTAACTTTTTACTTGTATAAACAATATACATAATATACAAAAAATAAGTAAAATAAGCAGTAAATGGTCAAATTTTGGTCAAATTTTTAGGGTAGAGAAAGCAGTATTTTAGAAACTTTAAAAGGGGTTCTGGAAATAAAATAGGCATTTCTGGAATCCCTTTTTTTATATTGCTCTTTCCGTGATATTTTCTTTTGTATTGTTTGCAGCACAAGATCAGCACAAAATTTTATCTTACAAATGAATTTAAAATAAACTTTAAAAGTTTAGAACGACCCCTATTTTCTTCTAAAATTATCTCAAAAATTTTGTGAATAGTTGATTTTACTGGTTTACTCATTAATATAATCCTCGTTAAGCCAAGCTTAACGAGGATTACGAAAAGATAAAAACAGTGGATTTATATACAAATATTTGAAATTGGCTGTTTTTACCGTGATCAATTGAGTAATGGGTTAGTTTACCAATTTTTTGGTTGCTTGTTTATTAATAATATGATTTAAATAAACCATTTGCATCGTAATTTCAACTGGTAAAAATACAAAAATTTAACAATTTTCAAATCCATTGATAAAAAATGGAATTAAATGATTTGTATCTTTAAGGGTATAAATAGTCAGAATTGAAGTAGGATAAAAATGTTATGAAGATGAAAAAAATT
>JAXHUS010000208.1:0-4321 GCA_034189305.1 Thermodesulfobacteriota bacterium
AATCATTTCAATAATTTTATTTAGCACTTACAGTGTAGTTAATGCAGAGGAATATCAAATCAAACCCGGAGTTGTGATTACAAAAGGAAATCTTGATAAATATTTACCAGAACTAAAAAACCTGCTTCCAGAGGGTGCTGTTCCATGGATCAGCAATGCCCTACGTAATGGCTGGATAACAATGCCAATAGTAAATAAGGTACAGTATCCTTTATGCAAAGGATTTCTTGAGGCATCCCTAAACAACAAGGGGAAATTTAAGGTTGGTAAAGACAACAAACTTATCGGCCTTTGGAATGGCAAATAAGACCTTGCTGGATACTTGAAGTAAATATGAATGACCCTGATTATGCATACAGCAAGAAGTACATTTATGCGGAAGAAATGGATGGCTCTTACGGTATCCCCCATTTTGACGGCTATGACCAGAAGGGGAGACTCTGGAAAACTTTTAATGGAGCTATCCGTTACCTTGACACTGCATCATTCCATAGAAACTATTGGGGATTCTGTTATTCAAATTATATAGAAAGCCATTATTCCGCAGGAGATTGGAGGGCGCTTAATCTGAAGCTATCAGAAGTTGTGGTGGAAGATAAACAGTTTACCGTTAGGGAGTTACTTAAAAGAGCCAGGTAATAATAAAGAATATATATTTTAGCAGAAAATTTAATAAAAATCAGATAAACCCGGAATCGAAAAAAAATAGAAATTTTAATTTTTAAAATATAGTGTATCCAGGAAATTGGTTTAGCCAATTCTTAATTTCCCATTATTATAAATAAAAAAGGAGGGTAAAATGGCAGAAAAATATGATTTTATTATTGTTGGTGGAGGACATAATGGCCTTACATGTGGGGCGTATCTGGCCAGAGCCGGTCAAAAAGTGATTGTTATGGAAAGGAGAGACTTGTGGGGAGGTGGAGTTATGACCGAAAAGTTCAAGCTGCCCGGTTTTGTATATAATCCCCACTCAGCCGGGCATGAATGGATTTTTATGGGCCCCGTGTATAATGATCTGGAATTAAAGAAGCATGGATCTCATTACAAATTTCGTCCCCTGTCTGCAGTATTTGAGGATGACAGATCTGTAATTCAATACAGGGATGTTGATAAAACCTG
Source organism: Thermodesulfobacteriota bacterium (assembly GCA_034189305.1). Lineage (GTDB taxonomy): Bacteria > Desulfobacterota > WTBG01 > JAXHUS01 > JAXHUS01 > JAXHUS01. The sequence goes on from JAXHUS010000208.1 coordinate 1,123, forward strand.
CAAAACCATTGAGCAATTTTCCAGAAAAGATGCCGTTGCATATAAGGAGATGGTGAACATGTATATGGATGCCGTTGAGTTAATAGTGACAGGTTATATGTTCAATTCCCCAATGCCACCATCGAAATGGATGGCCCAGTTTGAAGGGACGTATGGAGGAAGGGAATTCATCAGGATGATGCAGACCTCTCCATATTATTTATGTGAACAGCTTTTTGAAAGCGACCAGGTTAAGACCTTCATATTATTTCATGTAACGCAGTCAGGAATACCCCTGGACTCTTTTGGAAGCGGCTTATTTTTTCCCATGATGTTTCCTGCAATGCATAAAAGTGGTATGGGAACATCGGTTGGAGGTTCTAAATCACTATCTGATGGAATGGTCAGGGCAATGGAGGCGTATGGAGGAGTAATTCGGATAAACAGTGAAGTAAAGGAGATTATGGTAAAGGATGGTATAGCCATGGGGGTAAAATTGGCGGATGGTGTTGAATATTTGGCCAATAAAGCAGTTATTTGTAATGTTGGGCCCACTCTTATCTTTGGTAATGGAAAAATGGTAGGGGAAGAGCATTTAGACAAAGCATTTATAAACCAGATAAGAAACTGGCGACCGGGGGAGATGGCCCTTTATGGTTTACATCTTGCCCTTGATGAGCAGATTGATTACAAAGCTGCCAGGATAGAGCCGGACATAAATAAATGTTATGCTGTCTATATGTGTGAAAATACTGAAATTTTGCAAAAACAGTTTAGTTCTATTCGCATAGGAGAATTTCCACAAGGAGAGAATTTGGGTATGTTGGGGATGATGCCGACAGTGGTTGACTCCACACAAGCGCCCCCTGGAAAGCATACTGCTTTCATATGGCAATATGCCACCAACACTTATTATCAAAAGGGTGGGCAAGAGAGATGGGATGAAGTGAGAGACGAATATGCAGAAGAATGTTTAAATTTTTGGAGTAAATACACCAACAATCTCTCAAAACCAGATATTATTTTAGAAAAACATATTGAGACACCTTCGGATATTGTCAGGAGAAACCCATCTATGATTGGAGGAGATTTTTCCGGCGGAACAATGGATCAGGATCAGATAGGAATTTTCAGGCCGTTTCATGGTTACCCCCCTTACAGGACGCCGATAGAAAATCTATATATGTGCGGACCGACAACTCATCCCGGCGGTGGTTGTTCAGGAGCTTGCGGATATAATGCGGCCAATGTGGTAGCCGAAGATTTTAAAATAAAGAAGTGGTGGCCGACTCCTTCTTATTTTGGTGGGGCTCCGGAGGAAGAATTGACGGATTAATAGGAGGGGAAAATGTCAATAAAAGATTTGAGAGACTTTGTAGAAGGATTGAAACAGATAAATTATGTTGACCCAACAAATATGAATGAGGTGATCCATGCTTTTTCAGTAAAATGTAATCCATCCAGAGGGATTAGAATTGACAAATGGGCGTCGAACTGTCCACTGACGCCTTATCTTCCTGTTGGAATGAAAGAAAAGGGTATGGGAGGAGGGAATGTTCTTTTTGATTGCACCTGGCCAAAGGAATGGAAACAGGAGGATATACCAATAAAATGCTCGTTTAATGATTGTCCCGAAGAAATTAAGGAGAAGGTAAGGTCAAGATGGCAGGAAGATTATGGATTTAAATGTTTATCTTTTAAATGGATTCTTTTATTAATAGCCATAAGCTTAGGGATAATAATTAGAGTAATTACAACTTATATACAAAGGAGATAACATGATCTGGGTGGTTATAATTAATATCAGCAAAAATATACAACGCCAGATGGCCGGTTTTTTATCCCAGGAAGCCTTAAATAAATTAAAAGCAGCGGTTGACTCAGGACATTTACCAAAAGTTCAAGACCTCACAAACCAGGGATTTCCCGAGGGTATAGCTCATCATTTAGCAGATCATCTCACTTATTCAAAGGAGTTGCATGAAAAAAATATCCTGAAAGGCGGAGGACCATGTGCGCGATCTGAAAAAGCAATTCTCATTTTTGAATGTGATACCGAAGAAGAAGTCAGAGGCTATGTGGAAGAGGATCCATATTATAAAAATGGAATCTTTATAAAACCATATGATATTTATAATTGGCATAAGATTTTTTAATTCTGATAATCAGAAGATAGTTTTTTTGATAAATAAAAAGACGTATTTAAAGATATTGGATAAAAATTAAAATGATTATTAAGATAACTCTATTATTGAATTTTTTTAAGTTCAAATGTCAAAATCCAAATGCCAAATTAAATCCAAATGACTAAATGTATTTTGTAAGGTATAAGGTTTAAGGTGTAAGTTAATCTTTAAGCCTGGTTTTTGCACCTTTAACCATGCACCTTGTACCTTATTTTTGTCATTCATTTGACATTTTTCTTATTTTAAGAGTTAAGTTAATAATCATAAAAATTAATATTTCTATTAATGTAAAGGAGGTATTTTAAAATGCCAGACTTAACTTTTGATGCGGTAATTATAGGGGGCGGGAATAAGGCGCTGGTAACGGCCATGTATTTAACCAAGTATGGGGGAATGAGGGTGGCAATATTTGAAGAACGGCATGAACTTGGCGGGGGCTGGTCCACAGAGGAACCGGTGCCTGGGTTTATGGCCAACACCTGCTCTCATGTCCATTTTTATAATTACCATATTCCGGTTTATCAGGACATTCCCGAATGGGAAAATTATGGAGCAAGATACACTCATACCAAGGGGTCTATAGCCATAGCTTATGAAGAGGATGACACATGCTTTGTAATGTATAATTCTAAGGCAGATGCTGATCAGGAAATGACTGCAAGGGAGATAGCCAGATATTCCAAAAAGGATGCAGAAACCTGGCTGCGAATCTGGGAAAAATGCGAGAAATATTGGAGACCGGCCATAGATGAATGGATGTGGACACCGGCTCAGCCTTTAGGTGTCCCAGACGCTATGGATAGATTATTGCAAAATCCAGATGCGGGGATTGATCCTTTATGGATGTTCATGTCTCCAATCCAGGTTTATAAAGATGTATTCGAGAGTCCGGAGATGCAGCATGCATTTGCCAGGGGTAACCAGTCCTGGGGATTTCAAACGGATCTGGCCGGAGCGGGATTAGGGGCGCTGCTTTTTATCCCTTATACCCTGCCGTTACAATGCTTCGTTGTTGGGGGAAGTCATCAGCTTGC
>JAXHUS010000209.1:0-2915 GCA_034189305.1 Thermodesulfobacteriota bacterium
CCATTGGAAGCCATTACAAGTTTGTATTCTCTTTTTAAAATCATCCTCAGCGATTCACGCACAGCCAATTCATCATCAACTATTAATATCTTTTTTCTGTCTTCCATCTATTCCTCAAACTTTATGGGAAGTTTTATGGTAATCACTATCTCTTTCGCCTCAGTATTCTCTATCCTCATTACACCCATATTATTATCAATTATATTTTTAGCCATCAGTATATCCAGATCTAAAACATGGTTATCCGGAGGAGAAGATGGGATATCTATTTTTATTGTTCCATCCTTTGCGTTAATTAAGTTAAGATAAGCAATCTTTATATTTGCTGCTTTTCCTTTTGATACACCAAAATTTATTAAGGGACCATTATCTTTTTCAAAGTTTTCTATATCAACGGAAAAACGGAGTATCCCCCCATCATCCGTCATCTTTATTATGCTTGAAATTATATTTCGCAAAGCAAAAAAGAGCCTCTCTTTATCAGTAATAATTTTGGGCAGTTCATGGGCAAAATTTCTTTCTACCTTTACGCCACAACTTTTTAGTTTATCTTCATCCTCTTTTAATACTATTTCAATGATAGAATCCAGATCAACGGGATTAAAATCAGGCAAAGCAATAGTAAAGTGATGATATTGTAATATGTCTTCAGTGAAACTATTTAAACGATCTATATTTTCCCCCACAATCCGGTAAAATTGACCGCGAAATTCCGGATCATTAAATTTTCCCTCTAAAAGCTGGGTAAAGGTCTTAATGGCTACCAGCGGATTTTTGATTTCATGAGCAAGAGAAGCTAATAAAACTTCAAAGGATATATTATTATCTTTATATATGGAGTTGACCTGAGCTTTACCTTCAACAATATTCATTTCTTTTGCTGAAGATAATATTCCCTCCGGCACTTCTTTATCAGAAAGTACCAGGTCTTTTTCTTCAATTGCCCACAGGATATCCTCTTTAGATATTATCTGTTTTTCAGAGAAGATCGAACTGCGGGTGACCACACACTCCAGTTCCCTTATATTACCCGGCCATAAATAACTTTGCAATGCTTTCATGGCGCCGGAGGAAAATTCCTTTTTCTCCATCTTCAAAATCAGGCTGTATTGGGCAATAATCTGGTCTACAAGCAGTGGTATTTCCTCTCTTTTCTCTCTTAATGGAAATAAATAAATAGGCATAACATGAAGTTTATAAAATAGATCCTGTCTGAATTTTCCATCGTTAACCTTTTTAAGCAGGTCTGAAGTAGTAGATGCGATAATTCTAAAATTGAGGTCAGGCCCTCTATCACCAGGGAGGAAAATCATTTTCTCATCCAGAATTTCCATTAGATCTGTCTGAAATTCCGGTCTTAACTCACCAATCTCTTCTAAAAATAATGTGGCAGAAGAGTAAGGCCGGGAAGAGTCCTTTGTTTTACGGGTTATTTTTGCCCATGACTCTTCGGTTAAATGCTTGCAATCAACGGTAATAAAACCACTGTCGTGCATCAATCCTTGATGATAATGGATAAATTTTGCAAGAAAATTCTTTCCCGTACCTTTCTCCCCTTTGATCAGTACAGGAATATTGGTATTGATTGCCCTTGTGATAATTGGTGCTGCCTTTTCTCCAAAGATAGAAGAATAAGGGATACCCAGATATTTGTCCCTTTTTTCTCTTTCAAATGATGATCTGGAAAAAGAAGAGGGTAGATCTTTTTGCAAAAGTAAGGTTTTAACCTTCTGTCTTATCTCATAAACATTGAAAGGTTTTTTTATAAAATCAATAATATCATAATCAAATATTTTCTGAAATTCCTTAAGTACATGGTGCTCTCCCATAAACAACAAGGCTACCCCTTTATTATCGTTCACCAGTCGTTGCAATATATCGAGCTTTTGCTTCCAGGGCTCATTTGCCTCCCAGATAATTAAATCGAGCTTTTCCTTTTCGGTTAAAGAGAAAATATCTTCCTTGAAACCGGCAGTTATCAGCTTTAGTTTCTTCATATCTGCAATTAAGGATAAACTATCCTGAAAGATTATTCTTAATGACTCTCTTATACTTTTAGAATCATCTACTATCAGGATTTTTTTCATTCAATCGGACTTCTGTATTGATGTGACGGATTTACCGGCAGGTTAATATAAAATGTGCTTCCTTCCCCTACTTTGCTGTCTACCTCTATATAGCCCTTGTGGTCTTCTATAATCTGGTGAGAAATGGAAAGTCCCAGACCACTTCCTTCATGCCTGGTAGTAAAAAAGGGATCGAATACCCGCTCCAGATTTTCCGTGGAAATTCCCTTTCCGGTATCCTTGATTTTTACTTGCACAAATTCCCTTTCTCCATTCAGAACACTGATTTCTACCATAATAGTCCCCCCTCTGTCAATAGCTTGAATACTATTCAATAGTGTATTCAAAAAAACCTGCTTAATCTGTTCCTTATCTATTAAAATTTTAGGTAGTTGGGAAGCATATTTTTTCTCTATCCTGATCGATTTTTCTTTTGCCTCATTCATAAGAAGAAGTAACATCTTTTCAATGATTTCGTTAATATCCTCTTCATTAAGTTGAGGTCTGGAAGGACGTGCAAAATCTAAAAGTTCATTTATCAATGTGGATATTCTCTCAACTTCTGATGTAGTGATATTTAAAAAGTGCTCACGAAATTCAGGGTCGTCATATCGTTCTTTAAGAAGCTGAATGAAGGTTTTAACTGCTACCAGAGGATTTCTTATTTCATGAGCCAATCCCGCGGTAAGGGTTCCCAGGGATGCTAATTTATCAGCTCGTCGCTGGTAAGCTTTGGATTTTTTCAGGTCTTCATACAGACTGGCATTCTCTATGGCAATTGCCGCTTGATTAGCAAAAACACTTAGTAGAGAGATTTCGTCAGGGGTATATTTGTAAGGGGTTTTTTTA
>JAXHUS010000021.1:0-3884 GCA_034189305.1 Thermodesulfobacteriota bacterium
CCGGGGGGAGGTTAAAAATAAAACATGCCTCAATTATTTCAAGACCTTTATTCATAAATGTTGCCGAATCAATACTGATTTTTCCACCCATTTTCCACTTGGGGTGTTTCATAGCCTCCTCCGGGGTAACTTTTTTTAAATCCTTAAGGGCATAGTCAATAAATGGCCCACCGGAGGCAGTAAGTATTATGCTATTTATTTCCTTTGTATTTTGTCCCATACTTGATTGGAAAATTGCGCTATGTTCGCTGTCAACAGGGAGTAGACTGACTTTTTTTTCTCGTACAGCCTTCATAATTAAGGGACCAGCCATAACAAGGGCTTCTTTATTAGCAAGGGCAATATCCTTTCCTGCATTTATAGCTTCTAAAGTCGGGATTAAACCGGCAGATCCAACCATGGCCGACATTACCATATCTACGCCAGGCATGCTTGCAACTTTACAAAATCCTTCCTCACCAAAATAGATTTCAACTTTTAATGTGCCTAACAATTTTTTAAGTTTTTGTGCCAGAACCTCATTCATTACCGCAACGACTTCAGGGGAATGCTTTTTAATCTGTTTTAAAAGAAGTGAGATATTTCTCCCCGCACACAAACCAATAACATTAAATTTGTTCGGGTATTTTTCGATTACCTTTAAGGTATTGGTTCCGATACTTCCCGTTGAGCCAAGGATAGAAATATTTTTCATGGGTTTGAACTGGAAAGGATAATGTAGTAATATAAAAAAGGAGTTGCAAAAAGCAAGCTATCAATCCTGTCTAAAATTCCTCCGTGTCCCGGTAATATATAGCCTGAATCTTTAACCCCTTCACTTCTTTTTAAATAAGATGCGAAAAGATCTCCCATCTGTCCTAAAATTCCTGAAATTAAAGCAATGATAAGGCATTTTGATAAAACAAGTTGTGGAAAAAAAAGGTAACGATACAGAAGTGCCCCGCAAATATTGCCGGCAACATTTCCAAAGCTGCCTTCTATTGTTTTCTTTGGGCTTAAAAGGGGGGATAATTTGTGCCGCCCCAGATATGTTCCAACATAAAAAGCAACTGTATCACCAAGGAAAATCAATGATAATATTAAAAATACCCAGTGAATTCCATCCTGCTGCTTTCTTAAAAGAAAAATATGGGAAAATAGATAACTTATATAAAACATCCCCAGAATAAACTTTCCTGTAACTTCCAGATTTAAAATCTTTCTAATACCTGCAATGAGCGGGATCGAAAAGGAAAGTAGCAAAATAGCGAAAATTGTTGCAGAAAGTAATTCATGACCATCTATGAAACATAAAGCCGAAAAGAATAATAACCCTGAAATGACCCCTATTTTTTTTATTATGGTATCGTTAGAAGAAAAAGTTAAATCAAAAAATTCTTTTAATGCAAAAGAAGATACCATAAGGGTTAAAAGAAAGAAAATATACGGCGGGTCATGATGGTCAAATTTAATTATTACTATAATTACAGGCAGAAGGATCAGACTTGTAAGATACCTTTTATATTGCATTTATACTCTTCAAGTTAAGTGCCTTAAGTGGGCTAAAGTTTAAAGTGCCTAAAGCTATTATTTAAAATGAAAATTCCTATTCTATTAGATTAAATTGTAAGCCCCTTTTTTACCTGTTCACTTGTTAAACCGAAACGACGTTCTCTTTTTTGATAACTGATAAGTGCCCTATCCAGATCTCTTTTTTTAAAGTCGGGCCACAGAACTTTGGTGACATATATTTCTGTGTAAGCCATCTGCCACAGGAGAAAATTGCTTAACCTCATTTCTCCGCTTGTTCGTATAAGAAGGTCCGGATCAGGTATTCCTCTTGTTGTTAAATATTCTGAAAAAACCTTTTCAGTAATTTCTTCTGGTGAATGTCCTTTATTCTTATAGTCAATTGAAATCTTCCTTACCGCCTTAATAATTTCATCCCTTCCCCCATAACTTAAAGCCAGATTTAACAGCATCTTATCCTGGTCTTTTGTTTTTTGTATCGTGTGGATTAATATTTGATAAACTTCCTTTGGAAGATTCTTAAGATCACCAATTGCATGGAGTCGGATGTTATTTTTTATTAATTCAGGCATTTCTGTCAAAAGATACTCTTTCAATAAATCCATTAGCAGTGTAACTTCATGATTGGGACGTTTCCAATTCTCCTGTGAAAAGGCATATAGTGTTAGAATTTTTATTCCCAGTTTTCTGCAATTCTTTATGATTCTTCTTACCGTTAAGATACCTTTTTGGTGTCCAAAAATCCTGGCAAGATTTCGTTTTTTTGCCCACCTGCCATTGCCGTCCATTATAATAGCAATATGTACCGGTAATCTTTTCAGGTCTATCTTTGTCATTATTGTATAATAAAAAAGTTATTAGTTAAAACTAACACAGAAAATCTATTGATTCAAGTGTGATTTAGATGATAATTTATTTTATATAAAAATATAGAATACAGAAGTGGGAACAAAAAATTTGCAAAAGAAATTATTCCCATCCCCCCCCTGACTCCGGCTTGTGGTTTCTGTATCCTTTTTTCAACTGGTTGCGGCCGAAAGTCGTTGAGATTACTTAAAAAGGCTTTTTTTGAAACATGATCTATAAATTTGAAATTATAAGAAAGTCAATTCATTTTGCATCTGCTTTAATAGCGTTTGTATATCTTTTCTTTTTTGTTAAGGAAATAGCGATTTTAATTATTGGATTTTTAACATGTTTTATGATTCTTGCTGAATTATTAAGAATGAAGGTTTCCTTTATCAGGAATTTATTTTCTACTGCCTTTGGGAAGATCTTGAGAATCCATGAAGATAAAAGGTTAACTGCTGCCTCCTGGGTATTTATCGGGGCATTTTTCACTATCCTTTTTTTTCCGAAGGAAGTAGCTGTAATTTCTTTGCTGTTTATGTCTATAGGAGACTCCTGTGCCGCCCTGGTAGGCAGAAAATGGGGAAGGACAAAAATTTTTGGCAAGACCATTGAAGGCTCCCTTGCTTTTTTGTGTTCCGCAATTTTTGTATCTCTGTTATATAGAGAAATCCCATATTATTCCTCCTTTGTTGGCGCTTTTTTTGCGACCATTACGGAACTTTTACCATTCCCTTTAAATGATAACATCACAATTCCTTTAGTTTCCGGATCTTCTATTATGATTGTCAATTCTATTATTTGACTAAAAATATTTAAAGAACTTAAATTTCTATTCCCATTTAACCCAAAAAATGCATTTGCATTTTTTGGGTTAATAATATCAAGAAAAAACGATCCTTTCCATAAAAGGGGATTTAAACAAGGGAGAAGATAGAGTTAATATAGATATACTTTTTGTTATGTAATGAAATTATAAATAAAGCCCTAAAATGTCTAAAATCGAATCAGTAAACATGGATGGAATAATAATTTAGATTTTATTATAATGGAGAATAGATATATATCTAAATTTAATGTCTTGTTTAATAAAAGAAGCCAGAGATTTGTTGGTTTAAATTTATGAAAATCGCCTTAATTAGAAAAGACTATCTCCATTCGGGGGGTGGTGCTGAAAGGTATGTTTACAACTTAAGTCATGAATTTGCAAAGAACGGACAGGAAGTGCATATTTTTGCCAATAGATGGGAAGACCCCCAGGAACAAAGCATAAAAATACATCCCGTTCCTCTGATTAAAATAAACTCACCCATTAAAAACCTATCTTTTGCCTTTAATTTAAGAAAAGAACTTTCGGTTAAAAACTTTGATATTGTACACAGCTTTTCACATGTTTATCCTTCCGATATTTATCGAATGGGAGACGGAATACACAGGATATGGCTGAAAATAGAAACGCCTTCTACATATCTTCGTTTCTTCAAATATATTAACCCCAGGCATCTGGCCATCCTTTTCCTTGAAAA
>JAXHUS010000210.1:0-2186 GCA_034189305.1 Thermodesulfobacteriota bacterium
CTGAACTATTTCATAAAAAGATATATGATGCATTGAATATATCTTATCAACCAGGAAATATAATTAAGACAATTTTATAAAAAATCAAATCTGTAGTGACAAAACTTGACTTCTGTGACTCGTAACCCCTTGATTTTAAAAGGTTTATTTTTTTGTGTCATGAACTTGGGTTAAGTTATTTTTTGGATTTTTTTATTTTACAGCAGGAAAAATTCTATGTTTAGTGGTATATAGTTTGTTATAAAGAACAAATTGTTTAGCAATATGTTTCTTAAAATCAAAAATTATAGGCCCCTGGAGATTTACAGTAATATCTACAGGATTTTCAGGAATTGTAACAATAGTAAAAATATCCGCATCCTGTATATTACTATCAGGCAATCCAATATTTTCTGCAGTGACTACTGATTTATAGTCCGGAAAGATAAGGCAAGGATCAATAATTACAAAAACCACTTTTGGGTTATCCACAGCTTGAAGCCATTTAAACGGATCATCTTTTTTAAATTCCAGTATAGCATATCTTGTCTCATCAGGAAATCCCAGGATTCCTTCTTGAAAGTTTATTACTTTATTCCCTTCAATTTCAATCTCACCAAAATTTTTTGTTTTTATCTTCACTTTCCTTTTTTGGCCTTTTTCAAAATATTTATTGCCTTCCTTAAATTATGAGGTAATGACCTGGAAGCCGCAAGCTTATTCTCTTCTTGAATTTTTAAATAAATTTCTTCCCTGTGTATAGTAGCATTTTTTGGAGCATCAATGCCAAGTTTGACCTGTTTGCCTTTAATCTCCTTAATTGTAATTTTAATGTCATCATTTATATTTACGCTTTCTCCTAACTTCCTTGTCAAAATAAGCAAGAATGCCCTCCCTGGCACACTTTGTCTTAAATCAAAAAATCGAGAAGATTTAAATTCATTACCTCTTTTGCAGAAGCCAGAGCCGCCTCATATAGAGTCTTTTGATTCATAAAATCAGAAATAACCTTACTTATATCAGCATCTTCAATATTGGAAAGGAGTGAGGTTGTTGTAGTTTCCATATTCAGGGTAAAAAGCTCTGTATCATCAAGCTGATTCATTTTTGACCCAACATAAGTAGTATTGATTATAACACGGTCCAGGGCTTCATCAAATCTGTCTAAAGTAGCTTCAATAGCATTCCCGTCATTCCTTAAAAGGGCCTGTTTTAAATCCATGAGATTCCCTATTAAATCCCTTGAGCCTTTAATGCCAACCAGTTCAGCAGTCCTTTTATACTCACCGTCTACTTCAGAATAAACCTCAGAAATTCTTAATGTCTTCCCGTTTTCAGTGGACAGAACCTTTATGCCGTTTTTATTATCATTAATGTCTGCAAATACCGGTAATCCGCTGTTATTTATGGCATAAATGACATCTCCTACAGTGGTTGCACTGCTTAAATCTACTATGGCTCGTTCAGAACCAATTGAAATTTCAACAGAAGTTAAGGGATAAAGGAGCCCTTCACCATCATTTAAATATCTTAGAGGGGTATGTGCGGTTAAATCCGGATTTAAAGCATCTCCTTCATAAATTTCCTGACTTTCTTCTCCGCTTCCAAGTAAACCCAGATCTTTGGCGGTGGTAGTATTTACACCTCCTTCTTCAACCTTTATTTTACCACCGGCAGCCGGATTTGTATCTGTTAATAAAATGGCGGTTCCTTCCTGATTCAGGCCGGCTATTATGTTAATTGTACCAAGGGCGTTATCGCTCGACGCTGTTCCTCCGCCCGCAATAACTTTATCAGCTGTAAACCCAAGATCATCGGCTGCTGTTGACGTTGAGTCGGTGAAAAGCATATTACTGTTATCTCCTCCATCATTAGTTATATCAAATTTATGAGTGGTATAATTATAATTTACAGTATATTGATTGGCTCCGGTGGGGCTTTCCAGAGCTGCTTCCAGAGCTGCCGCCACTTCAGCACCTGAATAAACCCGACCCGGAATCAGAGTTCCGCCAAGGGAAGAGTTAGTAAGACTTACTGTTTTATTCCCATTTCCATCATCATATGTAATGCTGTCATTTACCCCGGTTACAAATGTAAATCCATCACCTGCCGTGTTTATTGCATTTATCACGCCCTGCAGGGTTCCTATGTTAGTTAAATCCACGGTACTTTTATTACTCTTCATATCTGTAATATCAATCTTTCCG
>JAXHUS010000211.1:0-3390 GCA_034189305.1 Thermodesulfobacteriota bacterium
ATCAGAATGGTAGTAGCCCGCAATACCGACTCGGAAGAAAGAATGGCAAAAGGGGAGGGGCCTTATGATATTGAAGATATTTTTTCCCTTAAGGGAGATATTGTTGACAGTCAGCCTATGCCTCCTCCAATGCCCAGTAAAAAAGGAGATATTATTTATATTTATGGTACCGGGGGGGCAGGTTATGGAGATCCCCTGGAAAGAGAGCCGGATGTGGTTTTGAAAGATGTAGTAAACCAGCTTACAACAGGTGAATATGCAAAAGAAATATATGGGGTTATTCTGGAACCCCAAATTAGTGGTATTTTAACTGATCCTAAAATTAGAAGGAGGATCAAAGTAAATGAAGAAGGAACCATACAGAAAAGAGGGGAGATTATAAGAAAAAGAAAGGCAAGATGTAAAAAATAGATTAATTTAAAAAGGAGGAAGAAAAATGGCAGAAGAATATGATGTGGTTTATATTGGGTCGGGGCATAATGGTTTGATTAGTGCCGCTTATCTGGCAAAGGCTGGACTTAAAACAATAAATATTGATAGAAGAGAGGTTTTAGGAGGGGCCTGTGCAACTGAAGAGGTAACATTACCCGGGTTCAAGCACAATACCCATTCCAACATGCATTCGTATATCCACTGGAGTCCAATTTTTAAAGACCTTGAAATAGCTAAGTACCACAAATATATCTTTCCAGACCCTGCTATGGCAATGGTTTTTCCAGATGGAAAAAGTATAATTCAATATGTCGGCCAGGGAATTGAACCGGTGGATAAGACCTGTAAGACCCTTGCCAGGTTTTCTCCTAAAGATGCAAAGGCATACAAAGACTATTACATGCTTCACCATCAATGGAGAGATTTCTACATTACGTGGTGGTACGGACCGCCCCTTATGCCTTCCCAGCAATTTTCCTTGCTTGAAGGAACGGAGTTAGGTAGAGAAATTCTCTGGCTTCAAATGACAAGTTTAAAAAAGGCATCAGCCGAGGTATTTGAATCAAGTGAAATAAGAGCCTTTATGATGATGGCCGGCGTTCAGGTGGGACTGGGTGTGGAAGAGTATGGCACCGGGCTTTTCCTCCCCCTTATGACTGCCCTGGAACATGATCCGGGATGGGGGATATCCCCAGGGGGCTCTAATACTATTGCCCAGGCAATTGCAAATGTTGTTAAGGATCATGGAGGGAAAATTCTTTTAAATAGTGAAGTAGTGAAGATTATTGTAAAAAACGGAATTGCCCGGGGAGTAGAGCTTGAAAATGGCGATAAGATTCATGCAAAAAAGGCAGTGGTTTCAAATATTGATCCTCAGGGAACCTTTTTCAGACTGGTAGGAGAGGAAAATTTAGAAGAAGGTTTTTTAAGACAGATTAGAAGATGGACTCCAGGAATATCGGCAATAATTCCTCATTATGCTCTGAACGAGCCGCCAATCTATAAGACGGAAGATCCTGATGTGAATAAGTCATGGTCTGTATTGATTGGGGAATCTGAAGAGGCTGTGATCAATTTTTATAGAAACTTAAAGGATAACGAACCGGTGAGTAAGCCGGAAGATACAGCGCTCCTTGCCTTTACCAATACCTTATGGGACAAAAGCCAGGCCCCGGAGGGAAAACACACTGCCCTTTACTGGCTCCACAGACCCTATGAACTAAAGGATGGCGGTGCCCAAAAATGGCATGAGGTAAAGGAAGAAGTGGCGGATTTAACTGACGAGGTCTGGTGTAAATATGCCCCTAATATGACAAAAAAGAATATCCTTAAAAGACATGTAGAATCTCCCCTTGAGATTGAAGGGAGAATGCCCCACATGTTTGGCGGATGCTGGCTTATGGGGGATATGACCCAGGATCAGATGGGCATGTTCAGACCTTTTCATGGTTATCCCCCTTATATGACCCCAATAGAAAATCTCTTTATGTGCGGTGCCTGTACTCATCCGGGAGGGGGAGTTACTGGGGGCCCGGGATACAATTCAGCCACTGCGATATGTGATGCCCTGAAGGTTAAAAAGTGGTGGAGTCCAATCACAGTTAAAATGTAAGGCTTTTGGTTAAATAAAGATATATGAATATAAACTTAACTCTTAAAAATAGGAAAAATGTCAAATGCCAAGGCGGGAAATGTCAAATGAAATTCAAAATCCAAATGCCAAAAAAATTTTAAGAATTCATTATAGATTCCTTGCTTTAAGTCCAAAGACAACAAAAAAAAGAAATGTAAAAAATAAATCTATTTTGACCTTCAGCCATTTGGATTTGATTTGGCATTTGGATTTTGACATTTGAACTTTAAAAATTCAATAATTTAAATAATAGAGTTATCTTTATAATCATTTAAAGATAAATTTGTATGTCATTTCGAAAAAAGTGCGCAGATATTATAAGACCTTCTCACTTTTAATAGAAATGATATACGAATTACAAAACAATTAAATACCGGATTTCCAAAAAGAACCGGCAATAGTTTTAACACTTATAATTGGGAAGGGACAAAAAGGAGAAAACCTGCAATGAAAAAAATTGTGCTGTTAATATTGGTATTGTTCTGTATGCGTGCTCTTTTAAACGCAGAGAATAAAAAAGAGATAAAAAATAAAATTAGACATGGAAAGGTTATTACAAAGGAAAATTTTAAAATTTACGAAAAAGAGTTAAAAAAGCTTTTACCTTCTTCCCATTTTTTAAGTTATGAAAACGCTGTTAAAAATGGCTGGATAACGATTCCTGTTATAAAGAAGCAGAAATATTATCCTCCAAAGGGTTTTATTGATGCAACTTACAAAAATAAAGGAAAGTGCAAAATAGTGCCTGTTAATCAACTTATCGGTTGGGAGGCCGGACTTCCCTTCCCTGATCCTAAAAACTCCACAGAACTGGGATGGAATACATATAGAAGAAGACAGATGGCAGAGGATTTAGAGATTTTTTTTTCGTTTTTCCTGTTTAATAAAGGTATTGAACTTGAAAGGACTTTTAAAATAAGACTTTGGAAAAAATTTTGGGTGGGAAGAACGGATATCCCCCCTATGCCGGAATTACCTGATAATAAAGGCGTGCTTAATTCAAAGGAATCAATAGTGGTCAGCAGTCCTTATGATGTAAAGGGATTTTCTTTTGTAAGGATAAGATATGAGGATATTACAAAAGACGATGCTGTTTTCTCTTATATTCCAGCGTTGCGAAGGATTCGCCGGCTTACCGGATCGGATGTTTGCGATCCAATGTTGGGAAGCGATCAAATTTATGATGATTTTGAGTGCTGGCGGGAAAAAATAACTTCAAAGATGACCTTTAAAAAACTTGGTGTAAAGGAGTTTTTAGTTCCATGTCATTATACAAAAAAACCCCCCCAAGGATTCAGACAGAAAAATTGTTTTCAGACTGAATG
>JAXHUS010000212.1:0-17098 GCA_034189305.1 Thermodesulfobacteriota bacterium
GGCGGGAATACTGAAGAATGCACTTTTTTTAATAACATAGCAGGGGATATTACCATTATTTTAGATGGGCTAAAGGATGTGAAGGAAGAATATAATGATCTTCAAGAAAAGGCAAAGTTATTAGGTAAATTATGGAAGAGAAGCTGTTCTAATACACCTGAAATTCAGGGTGACCTGTCTTTATTAATCCAAAAATTAAATGATACCGCCGGCTTACTTAAGGAAATAGATAATGAAGGGGATATTTTAACAGTGTTTGGAATCTTAAGCGAAGGTACAATAAAGCAAGGATTTAGAAACCGCAACGGACTTGTGGTGACTACCCCTTATGGCTGTCTTAACAGGGGTTTTAAAAAGGTGGTGATATGTGGAATGACTGATATTATATATCCCGGCAGGGAACTTTCTGATCCAATAATTTCGGATAGGGATAAAAATAGTCTGTCTTCCCTTTCCTTACCCACAGGTTTTGATAATTACAGATATAAATCAAACATTTTTGAAAGCCTTCTGGAGCAAATTCCGGTCTTTGGACTTACAATGCCCACCCATAATATGGAAAACGGAAAACCTAACCTGCCGTCTCCTTTTTTAATCCGCGCCTTTCTTAAAAAGGATAAGGATTATCCCAGCCCGGAAAAGATGTTAAAAAAAATAAAAAGGAACAGGGTGGCATATAAGAGAGCGTTTCCCCTTTTTTCTCAGGATGGAGGATTTATAAATAAAGAAATAAAGATTTTATTAAAACAAAGAGAGAATCTAAATCGTGAAATTTTAAATAAAAGCTCTTTAGGTTCTTATGCAGGAGACATCGTTTTTCTTAAAAAGGCACAAAAGAGGCTCGGACAGATCCTTAAAGATCCCATCTCCCCTACCTCAATAGAAAAATTTGCCAGATGCCCCTATCGATATATGATAGAAAATTTCTTTCAGCTTAAAGTGCCTGAGGATGAAGAAGAGATATATCCTTTAGATACCTTTAAGTGGGGTAACCTGTTCCATCACATAGCTTTTAAAGTCATACAGGATCTGAATAAAAACAAATTACTTCCTTTGCAAAAATGTAAAGAAAAATTCATGAAATTGACAGGGGAGGTGACGGAGGAATATTTAAGCAAAGCTAAAGATGAATGTAAAGAAGATGATCTGAATAGATTTCAGACTGATTCTCAAGCCTTTACCCGGGTAGTGGAAAAATGGATGGAATACGAATTAAATGGGGAACCGGTTATTTTTTCTCTTACAGAGTGGGAATTTGGGGTTAAAAAACCTTTTTTATTCTCCCTCCATGGGAAGGAAGCAATTCTGGTAAGGGGAAAAATAGATCGAATAGACTTTTTGCCTGATCAAACGATAAGAATTGTTGATTACAAAACCTTTGGAAACAGGAAAAAATACAGAAACCTGAATATGGGAAGAACATTGCAGATGCCCTTTTATCTCCAGGCGGCAAAACATTTATTGCGAAAGGAACATAATAAAAGTCCTGTATACCGATTTTTGGATTTAAGGGAAGTTAAGGATATTGAATGTGAATATGACCATAATAATGCACGAAAGATTATAACGAACATTTTAGTTCAGATTAAGAGTTTACGGTTTCCAAGGGGGGGCAGAGAAAAGATAAAGGAAGGTCAGGAAGAAGAGAGCTGTCATAAATACTGTCCGGTCTCCGCTTATTGCGGCAGCAAAAAGGTTAGAAAAAAGTGGCGGGATATAAAAGAGCCAGCGTTAAATAAAGACTTTTTATGGATTTTTTAATGGATGTCCCACTAAAAGATTTTAATGTAAGGAAAAAGGTAATTGAAGAGTCTGAGAAAAGTCTTTTTGTGGATGCAGGGGCAGGTTCCGGGAAGACTACCCTTATAATAGATAAAATTGTATATTTGATCAGAAACAACCTGGCAGGCATTGAGGATATTGCCGCTATAACTTTTACAAGGGCCGCCGCCGCGGAACTCCGGTTTCGCCTTAGAGAAGCATTAACAGGGGCGTTAAAAAATCAGGACCCTGAAAAATCAGAATATAAATATCTTATAGATGCCCTTGAAAGGATGGAAACCGCTGTCATCTCAACCATTCATTCTTTCTGCTACCATATAATTACAAAATTCCCTTTAGAAGCCGGTATCGATCCCAGAGTTTTATATGAACAGGATGAAAGTTCATTAGAGAAAGAATCCCTGAACAAGTTTAAGGTTTTCAAGGAGAATAAGTACGATAAGCTTGTTCAAAACATTAATCTGTTTTACGGCGATAGAAATAAGGGAGAGAGTGTAATAGAAGCCATGGGAAGGATTATCATACAATTTCCGGACTGTCTCCCGGCTGACTTACCTGAACTTCCCCCTGATCCGATTCTGGTTGTTTTGAATATTTTAAAAGAATTTACAAAAGCAATTCCCCCACTCCTTAAAGATTGTATAAATCCCGAAAAAGAAGAAGGAACCCTTAAGGCATACAAAGACACGTTGATTAATTTCAGGCGCATTCTTAAAAATTTTCATAATAAAAGGGAAATTCTGGATCATTTTCTTTATTCTTCTTCTACGATTAATTCAAAGATGGGGAACAGGAATAACTGGAATCCGTCCGGGTCTTTATCTCAGATGAAGGGTCTTTCTTTAAAAATAAAGGCTGTCAGGAACACTGTTTTTAAATATAAGGCTTTGGTTATTTTTCAGGAATTAAAAGACTTTTTCTCTGATTTTCCCCCTTTCCATCGAGAAACATTAAGGGATATGGGTAGAATAACAAATTTAGAAGTTTTATATTCAGCGTATGAACTTCTTGAAAAAAATCCCGAAATAACAAAAATAGTAGCCGGACAGTATCGCCATATTATTATTGATGAATTTCAAGATACAGATCCGATTCAGGCAAAAGTTGCGGAAAAACTGGCCCGGGCGGGAAGCATATTGACCCTGGTGGGAGATCCCAAGCAGTCTATCTATCGCTTCCGTCGATCGGATATCGAACTTTATGAAACTTTCAGAAAAAATCTTGAGGTGATTAATCTAACGGTAAGCTTTCGCTCCCGACCGGAAATTGTGAACTGGATCAATTATACTTTTGGAAAGTTAATTAAAAAACCTGAAAATGGCAATTATCAGCCAGCATATCTGCCCATCTTTCCCTATAGAAAAAAAATCGGAACATCCCCTGCGATAAAAGTCATTCCAATAAAATTTAAAGAGGATGCAAAGGCTTATGAAAGAGAAGAAATAGAATCTTTGACTGTAGCAAACTTAGTAAAAAAAATTGGAGAGGGATGGCTTCAAATAAGTGAAGGCAAAGGATTAAGACCTTCTCAATATGGAGATATCATGATTCTGTTAAAAAGGATACATTATTCTGAATTAATAGAGGATAATATGATTTCTCTTGATATTCCCGTGGTAAATGAAAATAGCAGGGAATTTTATAAGACTTATGAAAGTCAGTCCATGATTACTTATCTTAAGGCATTATGCTATCCGGAAGAAAAATATCTTTTAGCCGCTTCTATGAAAGGGGTTTTGTTTAATCTTTCCGATGAACAGGCTGGGATTTTCGCCCTTTCTACCGATAACGAGAGCACTTTTGACGAGGGGATAGGAACCTTTAAATTTCTTTTTTCAAAACATCGGGATTTATATGGAAAGTTGTCCCTGGCTGAATTATTAAATATGATTATAGATGATACAGGGGTGGAACTGATTATAGGACAGGAAGGGGGTGGCAAAAAAATCCTGCGAAACCTTAAAAAACTTTTGCAGCTGGCAAAAAATGCAGATAAAGAGGGGCTTGCCCTTCCTCTTTTTGTTAAGAAACTTGAAAACGGCATAGAAATTGAGGAAGAAGAGCTTACGATTTTAGAAGATGAAAATAGTGTGAAAATTACAACAATTTATAAGGCCAAGGGTCTGGAAAGACCTGTTGTAATCCTTACCGATACGGAAGATTCTATAAAAACCGACCGAAATCCGTTGCTTTTAAGGGGAGATGAAAAAACCACCATGTTTTTAAGGTTAGGTAAAAAGGAACCTGCTTATTTATGTGCACCTGAATTCGAAAGAATTGAAAAACAGAACCTCCCAAAGGAAGAAGCCGAACATTACCGGCTTTTGTATGTTGCCTGCACAAGAGCCAGAGATTATCTTTTTATAATGGGAAAAGATGAAAAGGACAATAATAAAACAAAAAAAAATTTTCTTGGTCAGCTTAATATCGGTCTTCCTTCTTTTTCTGAACCTTCAGTATATAAAATCCATGATACGGAAGTAGAAATCTTGAATCAAAAAGACTTTTATACCCCGATACCGGACCCTGTGCCCACAAAATATATGGTTTTTAAAGATGTTAAAAAGGTACGGAATAATCTGGCACTGGTAAGACAATCAGGAAAAGAGATAATTATAAATATAGGGGTAAAAGACTGGCTGGGAATCCATGGCATTATGAATGGGCATCCAAAAATCCACGGCTTTGGACCAAATTATGGAATGGTGGTTCATTCCCTTATAGAAAATACCGGTGAAGATTTCAGGGTGGACAGTGAACTTTTAACATTATATGCAACAAAATATAACCTTGAAACACATCTTTTTAATACGGCATATATTCACGCATCAAAACTCGCTGAAATTGCTATGGAAAAGATTAAAAAAAGTAAAAACTACTTTAAAGAATATCCTGTAATGATAAAAAAGGGTAATTATTTAATTGAGGGGGTGATTGACCTTATATATGAAAAGGAAGATAACACGCTGGGTATTATAGACTTTAAAACTGAATTACCGGAAAATAACGATGAAGAAAAAAAAATAGAAATATATTATAAACCTCAAATAGACCTTTATCAGGAAGCCCTGGAAGAAGGAGGGTATAAAGTTTCTGAAACAAAGGTTCTGACAGTAAGAAAAGAAGATGTGGAATAAACCGGTATAAGGATTGTTATTACTGAAAGCATAATCATAAAATAAAAAAATGCGAACTATCCTGTCCCTTCCGTTATATATTTTAATAAATTTCTTCTATATACCTTTCAGCGGCAAAACATGCAACTGCCCCGTCTCCCACGGCAGAAGACACCTGTCTTAAAAGTTTGCTTCTAACATCTCCTGCCGCAAAGATTCCCCTGGAACTTGTCTCCATCTTCTCATCTGTTTTTATAAAACCTGCATCATCAAGTTCTATCAGTCCCTTTAAAAAACCTGTATTTGGCTGCATCCCAACAAAAATTAAGATACCTGCTGCTTTGACAGGAAAAATTTCCCCTTTCTTTAAATTCTTAACCTCAATGGAGTCCACATTACTTTCCCCTTTGATTTTTTGTACCACACAATCCCAGAGGACTTCTATTTTGGGGTGGGAAAGCAGTCTTTCCTGAAGAATTTTTGTGGCTCTGAGACGGTCTCTCCTGTGTACCAGATAAATTTTAGAACAGAATTTTGTTAAAAAGAGTGATTCCTGAACGGCACGATTGCCTCCACCAACTACTACCACTTCTTTATCTTTAAAAAAGAACCCATCACATGTAGCACAAAAAGATATTCCCCTTCCAATCAGCCTTTCTTCTCCCTCCACTCCAAGTTTATTTGGCTCAGAGCCGGTAGCTATAATTAAAGCCTTTGAAACTATCTCACCGGTATCCATAGACACACTTATTGTTCCATCCTTTATTGCTATCCCGTAAATATCGCCCATCTCAATATTAAGACCGAAAAGTTTTGCCTGGTCTTCCATTTTTTTCATAAGGTTTATCCCGGAAATTCCCTCTGGAAATCCGGGATAATTTTCAATCTTCTCACTATTTATCGCCTGACCTCCCAAAACCATCTTTTCTATAAGAAGGGTTTTTAATCTTGCCCGGGCTGCATAAATACCTGCTGTAAGACCGGCAGGACCACCTCCTATTATGATTAGCTCATAATTAAATTTTTCCATCCTGACCTCCAAAGATTGTAGCAGTTCACAGGGATCAGGGCTCGGATGTCGGTTAAGCTTGATCCCTGTGAACTGCTACCAAAGATTTATATTGTTATTCCGGTTTTAACCTTTCAAAAAGAAGTATTGCCGTTATTAAATCCTGAAAAGCCACCCCTGTTGATTTAAAAAATGTTATATCCTCCTCACGGATTCGGCCTTTTGCTTTGCTATCCAGCACATCACCAAGGAGAATCAGAGCTTCCTTTTTAATAATAGCCTTTTCCAGTCCTCTATAAATTTCACCTGAATTTATACATTGAATTACATCATCAATAAATATTCTTGAATTTTTTAAAACATCGGGTTCAAATTCAATTTTAATTTTTGAATCCGCTCCGACACCATTTAAATGAACTCCATCCTTTATATGTTCCCTTGTAATAAAAGGTGCTGTCGCAGGGGTTAAAGTCGTAACAATATCGCAATCCATGACCTCCTTAAGGGGGACAATCCTGACTTCCCTTTCGAATTCCTTTTTATATCTCTCCTTATAGATACTTGCATTCTTATTATCTAAATCATGGACCTTTACTATTTTTATATCCGGTCTTACGGTTAAAACAGCCTTTGTCTGATAATATGCCTGCTTTCCGGTGCCTATTATTCCAAGGGTTTTAGAATCATTTCTGGATAATAATTCTGTTGCAACACCAGTTGCCGCCCCTGTCCTGAATGCGGTTAATTCTTCTGCCTGCATCACTGCTAAAAGTTCTTGGGTTTCCGCATTTCTTAAAATGTATTCTCCAAGTACTGTTTGCAGACCAAATTTACTATTTTTCGGCGCTGCGGAGATAATTTTAACCCCGCAATATCTTTTATTATATCCCGGCAAATAGGCAGGCATACATCTCATATCAGATACTTCGGTATGGATATATACCTTTGGGGGCACTATATTTTCCCCCTGGCTTCCCAGTAAAAACCCCTTCTTTATTTCAGAGATAAGCCCTGGCCATCCAATATCCAGTAAAACTTCTCTAATTTCTTTGTTGGAAAGCACAAAGGCATCTAATTCTTTTACTTTTCTCATAGCGCCTTTATAATATTTGCCTATGAAATTTTTTTATGTAATCTATGAATTAATAAAAATATATTTTATAATATTATATTAAATAACATGATTATAAGGAAAGGGGAGTTTTAAGTCAACGTTAAAAGAGCCGCAGGAGGGACCATAGTCTGACTCTTTTTAAATGCTCACCTACCTGTATGATTTTGTTAAATTTATTTATTATTTATAGTTATATTGATTAATCTTTAGCTCATAATACACTTTAAAAAAACAGGTCTACTTTTGAAAAAGCATCTGATAATTTATCATTTTCATTGCTATTATAACTACTATGCCTTTAAGAAAAATATCGGCATCTTATTTGCCTATAAAATTAATGATTAATCGTATAATTATAACTGATAGGAGAACAATTTATGAAACAAAAGCCTATTAGGAGAATTCATCTTAAGGAATTTAAAATAATGAGTCGTGCCATATCCACATATGATGATTTTAATTTACTGATTAATCATCTTGCAGCGGTCATCACCCGTACCCTTGAAGTCAAAGGATGCAGCATAATGCTCTTTGATGAAAGGGAAAAAGCATTGTTTCGTGTAAGCAACTTTGGGATTAGTGATGAATATCTTAATAAAGGTCCCCTTCTGGTGGATGAAAAAGATTGTGCTTTTTTTACAGGAGAACCGGTTTTTATTGAGAATATGCAAAGGGATCCTCGTATAAAGTATCCAGAAGACGCAGCTAAAGAAGGAATTGTTTCCATGCTGTCCGTCCCCATAAAATTTAGAAAGACAATTATGGGTTCGATAAGAATTTATATTAGCGAGCCGTGGGCGATTCATGAAGATGACCTGGATGCTTTTTGCGTAATGGCGGAGCACCTGGGATTACTAATAGAAAATAATGGTCTTAAGAACTTCGTTGATATTATAAAAGTTGCAATGGAAAGTCTTCCGCCGAAAATGCTGGAAGGGCTCCACACACATGAGAGGTAAGCTTGTTACCGATACCACCGATTTTTGTTCTATCGATAAAGGTGATGAAATATTGGTCGGTAATAAACGATATATAATTACAGGTCACGAAAAGGAGAGTCGGTTCGGTATGGACGATCCAAAATTCTGGGTGAAAAAGGCTATTGATACAGATACAGGAGAAAAAAAAATCATAAAGTTAAGTCACTTTGAAAATTTCCAAATAAGTTTGGCGGGAGTTAGGATAAAATGCTTTAGGAACCCGGATAAAGAAGGAGAAATTTTAAAACTCGTAAAGAATCATCTCAATTTTATGCAGGGAAATGATTACAGGGATGAAAAGGGTAATAATGTTCGTGTGCTGGACATAATTTACGGAATGAATTTTTTTTCATATATTGACTCCATCACTATGGATCATGCAACTTATTTTCACAAGGTTTTGCCAGGGATTTTAAGACATTTAATAAGGGCTTTTCAAGGGATTCGTTTTTTGCACACAAAAGGATTTAAGCATGGAGATATAAGGAATGATCATATTATTATTGATAGGGAGACTGGAAATTATGTATGGATAGACTTTGATTACGATTATGAGACTTTGGAAAATCCGTTTGGTCTTGATATATTCGGATTGGGAAACATTTTACTCTATGCACTGGGGAAAGGATTTCATACTATTGATATGATTCAGCAAGACACAGTTAATTATGGGGATTTAATAAACCAGCCTGAACCTGGAGATTTTTCTATATTATTTAAATGGAGATTGATGAATTTACGAAAAATATATCCTTATATTCCAAGGGCACTCAATGACATCCTTATGCATTTTTCAAAGGATGCGGATGTATATTACGAATTTGTCGATGAAATGATTGAAGACTTGAACAGAAGTCTTCACTCTGTTTTTGAATAAAGGAGAGAAATTCTTGAATAATTCCATTCTTGTAGCTATAAACGATTCAATAAGCTCCAGGGCGGTAATGGATTATATTGCTGGTTTATCACTTTCCCCTGATAACCTTAAAATTACCCTGCTTCATGTATACAGAGAGCTATCTTCCAGTGAAGAGCTTATGGGGAAAAAGTTCTTGGGGAAAATGCCTACGAGATTGTTAAATGTTTTGCAAAATGCAAAAGATAAACTTATTGAAAACGGTTTTAATCCGGATAAGATAGAAATAAAATTAGTCTCTGCGTCTTATCCAACAGTGGCAGATGGAATTATAGACCAGTTTAAAAAAGGAGAATATAATATGGTTGTGATAGGTCGCAAAAGGATGTCAAAAGCAGAAGAGTTTGTACTGGGTGATATTAGTGTCAAACTGGTCAGAGCAATTGAAGGGGCAGCTGTTCTGGTTGTCAAGTCCGTATAATGTCTGCAGCATAATAATACAAACCTGTTTGGAAACCAGATCATTAAAGTTTCCGGGTTTATAGAGAATTTTATCAGTCCTTGTTCCATTTGTCTGTGGGTTTAAAATAAAAATATGAATAAAAGGGTAATGATTCTATTGTTTTATTGTATTTTTATTCATGTAACGCATGCTTTTTGCTTTCATGAATATAACTTAGATAAAATATGCAATCGTGATTTATGGTATTTAACCACGTCGTCGGACAGAAAGGAAAATCTTGGTTGGAACCATATTACTGTTGAGGACTGCCTATATAAAAAGGAGCGGGCAAAAAGGATTGTAAATAAAATATATTCAAAGCTCCTTCTGCCATGGCCTTTTAAAGAGAAGACATTTATGACCGGGATAGAGGTTTATGTTACACGGAATGGGGTCCAATTGTATAAAATTGCAAGGACTGATGTGGATGGAAAAGATAAGAAAGAAAAGTGGAGTGTTGAAAGAGATGGAAACAACTATACTTATACATCAATAAACAGCAAAGGGAAAGTGTCGGTTAAGAAATTGAATGCGTCTTTTTTTGACAGGTTACAGATTGAGGGTATCCTTCAGGATAGCAGTACATATAAACAGGGCTGGGAGGAAAAGGTTAGGATTTATAATCCAGTTAGGGATAAAGTCACAGAAGTCTTCAATTTTTTTGATTCAAAGAAAAAGGTAAAAATTGATTCTTATGAACTCACAGTAACGGTATTGAAGTCGAAAGTCGACACAGGTAACAGCGAAATCTGGCTGGACGAAAAGGGGATTATGATCTATTCGGTTATAAGGGGATCAAAATATGGAATACGTTTTAGTGCAATGACTGAACTCTCCCCTAAAAATCAGGTGGAGACTATTTTTCCCGAATCTACCGGAATAAAATTCTATTAACATTTCCATTTGCTCATAAAAAGTGAGAGATATATATAATAGCTTCTATTAATCATTCAAAAAAGGTTTTCCATATCTATTCTTATTCTTTGAATTAAAACCCTCAATTCAGGGGTTGTCTTTCTTTCATAGTCACTCATAAGTAAGCTGATCTTTTTCTTTAGCTCTTTATCTATATTTAATCCATTATCTTTTAAGGCAGATTTAAAGTAAGGTATAAGCTCTCTTAGCAAGCTTTTAGTCTGAATTTTAAGACTGACATTATTATTAATAATCAGGGATATTTCCGGTGCATTCTGGTAAAATAGTTTTATATATTCCCTGCCGGTTTTTGTTGTGTTAAGGAACTCATCCCTGAATCTTATTAAAATATGAATAACTTCTTCATCCCCTTTTTCCTTGAGGATTAAATGAGAAGGGCAGGAAGATACCTTAATATAATTTTGTTTTATCTCTGTATTCATATCAGTAAGGCTTTTTACCGTCAGGCTAACATTATAATTGCCCGGACTTTGATATATATAGGAAGGATTTTTACTGTTACTTGTCCCTCCATCTCCAAAATTCCATGACCAGAAAGTTATTTTTCCAGAGGGTGTTGACAGATCAGTGAAATTAACAGTAAGAGGTGCCATCCCTTCTGTTGGATTCCCTGTAAATTCTGAATTCAGTCTTTGGGGTAATGTGGTTGTGGTTGTTGTGGTGGTGGTAGTGGTAGTAGTAGTGGAACCCACTTCTCCAATTATAGCCTTAATACATATATTTGATTGGGAATATCCGGATATATTTTTTAGGTCTTCCCATGAGGAGGTTTTAGCATATCTTACATAGCTTTGTTCGGACCCGGATGTTGCCTGGGATGAATAATTTGCCAGAGGATATTCCAGAGGTATGGGATAAGTAAAACCCGGAGTAGTAAATTTAATAACTACTGCAAATTCATCATTTGCATCAATCCGTATGGGGGTGTCAAATTTTACTGTCCACCATCCACAATAAGGGACATTTCCATTTTTTGTCGCAAGTTCGTTAATAAAATTATTTCCATAAAATTCATCATATACATAAATTTCGTATAGTGTATTACTACTGGTAGCAAAAAAATTTACCGCCGTTAAATATCCTTCTTCATCAGGGTAAAATCTATTGGCTCCCCAGGCTGAATTTCCTCCATATCCCATAAAGGTAGTGGCACCTAATTTATCATAAAAAAGTACTTTTTTTATATTAAGATAAGAGTCGTCTTCATCATTGAAATAAGCCAAACTGTCAAAGGCAGCCTTTTTATCATAATAAGAAACATAAAAATATCCGTCATCTCCCCATGAATATCCCCAGCTATTTCTTACTATCCAGGCACCAGGTTTCAAAATACCGGTTACCTCTTTATTATCATCCCATCCTACAATACAAATAGCATGGTTGGAATTTTCATCCCCATTATAATAATAAGTATTATTTGCTGTGTCATAATTCCCTGTATTCCAGTATATGCTGGAGAAAAGGGGACCGTAATCTGATAATGCCTGTTTTATATAGTCATTATCCTCTAAATCATTTTTTAATGGTAAGAATGCGGTATTGTCTACATATCTAACAGGTAGGCAGGAAGTGCAGTATGAGGCGGTGGCGCTTTCATCATAAGGATCTTCGTTTTCACTAATAGGCCCATCCCAACGGGAAAAATAAGCAGAACTCATATCCAGATTTCCACCTTCACATGGACCACTGTCAAAACCATGTCTGTGTTTAAGATTATTTTCAGAGAAATCATACTCTACTTGAGTACCTTTCTTAATTGATCCTTCAAGGACACCAAAAGTTGCAAAAGTCCAACAGCAGTCACAACCTCCTTGATCTTTAACAGGTGTAAGAACGGAATCATCCTGGCTTCCGTTACCATCAGGATCTCTTAGATCATATTTTAAGGGCAGTTCTGCTGCTTTATTTAAAACCTCTTTCTTCGGCATATGAACTTCTTTTGGGAGAGGAGAAGGGATAAAGCCGGAATAACACTCTTTTTTCTCCTTATTGGTAAACCTGTTTTTTATTTTTTTCTGATATTTTAAAAATTCCTGACTTACAGGAGTACGGGAAGGAATTTTTTTTCTTTTGATAATCCCATCTTTTACTAATATCTCATCAGAACTATTTAAACCAGGGTAGACAATAAACAGCATAATTATTATTAAAAAATATATAATAGATCTCATTTTATTTACCGGTTTGTATTTTTTTAGGTTATGATCTTATAGTAGTATTGAATTTATTTTTTATCAAGAATCTATATCGCTGACATTTTTTTCAAAATCGGCATAGATGGCTCTGAGGCGGGTCCTTTGCTGCTCTACACATAAAGTGATAGAAGGAAGGTTTTCTCCATCATACGGCTGATTTTTTGCAATATCCAGGCAAAATTCCATACCCTCTTCAATATTGCTTTTAAATTTCTGTAAAGCTTTTAGCTCTCCAGGTTTGTAACTGCAGCGCATTACCTGTTTTTCAAAATAATCCACATACATTACAATCTCCGTGGCGAACATATGTGGACGTTCTGAAGAGACCAGAGACGGGCGCCTTCCATAAATATGGTCCACCATTTCTTTTAATGTGAAAATTTTTTTAAACCATTTGATATTTGGTCCGGGACATATAGACTGAGGTAAAGAATTGCCATTGGTAATTCCCAGGTCAATAAGGGCTCCATTCCCAAGATGGTCGCATATACAGGCTTTCTCTACAATCTTCCTGGAAAGCCTTTCTTTTTCCTGGTCTGTAATATCCATATTGTATATTTCTTCCAACTTGTTTTGCTGGTATTGTCTGGAAGCAAGACATATAGGTCTTTGGGTAAACTCTGTATTTGATACAAGAAAACCCTTGGGGCAAGCAGAACCGGGCATGCCTTCTTCCGCCATTTTACGTGTCAGCATCTCAGATCCTGTTTTACGTATATTGTTGAATGGAATTCCAAGGGGAGAAACATCGCTTACGTAGATGCTATCATCACTGGCCTGTCTTAAAAGTTCACGGGTAGAAGTATCCACACGTGTGACTTCGGGAACCAATAAAAAAGGAGTGGCCCATCCTGTAAAATCTATGCCGAAATCCTCCCTTAATCTACGAGTTTCACCATGGGTGCCTATACCTCCTTGCACAGTAATGTGGGGACGATTATTCAAAGCTGAATCAGGATATTTCCAACCCATACTATTATAATATTTTAATATCAACGGTTGAAATTTTGCAGTAAGATGTTTACTTTTTTCCTTAAATTCCTTTAACAGGCAGGGGAGCAGCTTTCCGTTGGAAGGAAAGGCATGACCTCCGCAATTTAATCCTGATTCAATGCGGAACTCGGAAACCTCCAGTCCCTTTTTTGCAAGGAATTTGCCCTGAATAAATGCAGAACGGAAATCACTAACCTTAAGAATTATCTTCTTTTTGATTTTGCCCGTTCTATCCCTGTAAAATTCGTGAAAGCGGGTAATATAATTGAACAAATTTTGGTTCATACCAGCCGAAAATACGATGCTGGACATAAGGACGCTGTTGGCATACCCCCTAAAAGCTGCTATGGCATCATTGAATTCATTACCGAGAAGAATACCATTACTATCATAATTTTTCCGGTTCAGTTTAACCATAATATTGACGTCAATAGAACCAGGACGCATTTTTAGGGTTAAGTCTTTCTCCAGATTCTCCCTTTCAGATCCGGCCCTCATTTTGAGAAGCCTTTTATAAGACTCCTTCATGGGATTTTTATCGGGCAGCAATTCAAAGTATTTTCTTTTGTCATTTGTCTCAAAAAAAGACTGTTTTTTTATAGCCGCCATTTTAATATGAACGATCTTCTGAACTGTATTGAGATAGGCGGTAATCCTTTTTGCCCTGCCATCCTCTTCGTTTTTTGGTATCTTTAAACCGGGTAAGCTGTATTTTTTGCAGTAATACAAGCGGATTTTTTCCAGTAAAATATCATCTACCAGGGAAATAACGGAAGAGATGCCAAAAGGGGCTACTTTAATGGGCGTATCCACAGAGTGACCGGTTCCCATGACCGGAATGTGAAAGGTATGATAATCTTGCATATATTTACTAAACAAACTTCATAATCTAATGACACATCCATGTATGAAAAAAGAATACTAAAATCGGAAAATAAGATTTAGAATTCATGGTGGAATCAGAATAATTTCTTTTACAAATTCTTTGTTCAGACCGATGCATTCTTAATTTTCATTTAAAAAATTGTCCTTATGTTCTAATAAAGGAATAAATCTAACAAAAAATTATCTATAAATAAAGAAAAAACAGCAATATAATTTAAATTTTATTTATATAAGAATATTATTCTGTTTTTTATAAGAAAATTTATAAAATACTTGACATTAAAAGGACAATAATGGTAATAATTTCAACCAAAAGGAGTTAAGTTTTGATTAAACACAAATCAGCAATCAAAAGAGCAAGACAGAGTAAGAAGAGACATCTTATAAACAGACATTATTTGAGCAGGATGAGAAACTCTATAAAAGGTTTAATAGAGGTTATAAAGGAAAAGAAAAAAGATGAGGCAACAAATATGTTGAGAATGGCCACCTCTATTATCAATGAAACTGCTTGTAGGGGAATGATTCATAAAAAGAATGCCAGTCGAAAAATATCCCGTCTTACAAAAAAGGTAAATGCAATTAATTAAAGGTAATTACAAAGATGGAATACAAGATTTTCAAGTAATATCTCTTTATTTATCCTGCTTTTTTTAAGTTCCTGGTCTGTATTAACTATAAGATTATAAGCCCTAAAAAGTTCTTCAAAAGAAACTTTTTGTGATTTTTGATATAAATCATTAAAAAAATAATCCGGAATTTTAAGGTCAAGTTCAATAAGTTCAGCCTTTATTTTGTTAGGTGGCAGACCTTCAATTGATTTTCCTTTAATCATCGTTAAAAGCCTGTATTGCCTTATAATAAGGCTTAGAATAATCAAAGGCGGTTCTCCTTTAGAAATAAGTCTTTTAAGTATAAATAAGGATTCCTTTTCATTCTTTGCACTTATTTTATTAATCAATGCAAAAACCGATTCAATTCTGGTAGGTATAGTGATATTAAGTATATCATCAGAATCAATATTTTTTTTGTCCCCAATAAAAAGTGAAAGCTTATTTAGTTCCTGGTCTATAATTGCAAGTTTATTTACTAAAAGTTCCCTTAAAATTTCTATAGCCCGGGATGTTATGTTTTTTTTGTATTTATTGGCAAAAAATTTTATCCACAATCTCAGATCGTTTGCCTTTGGTGAATAGAATTGGATGAGTTCGCCAAAATTTTTTAGGCTACCGGGATAATTCTTTTTTAAATTTACTGTTTCAATAATAAAAACAAGGTATGTAGTGGATGACGGAGACTTAAAATATGGATTAAAACTTTTCCAATCTGAAGTGCCGTACTTTTCAGCCTGTTTTACTACGACTAAACGGTAACGGGCCATAAATGGCAAAGTCCTGGCGGATTGGATAATTTTTTCCGGTTCAGTTTCTTTTGCATAGAATTCAGAAAAATTTAGATCTTTAAACCCATTCTGCATAGTTTTAAAAAAACGTGCGGCTTCACCTAAAAGATATGTATCCTCCCCACATAAAAAATAGATGGGCATTACATGCCCTTTTGTCAGATCATTTTGTAATTTGATAAGTTTTTTATCCGGTATGTCCAAAATTATAGCCTAAAAATCACTCATTATACTATCATATATATCTTCCGATGCCTTTTTTGCAATCCGAAGAAACGACTCCCTTTTATGAATATCAGTATATTGGGCACCCCCTTCAACATTGAAATCTTCCTGAACATCAATATCCTCATTTCTCCATAAAATTTCTCCGGTTTCTCTTTTTCTAAGGATTATACTGAGTCTTATCCGGGATCTATATTCCAGTGCCTTATCTTCCCTGGTAAAAGAAATAGCTGTTAAGTCGACATATTCTATAGTTCCTTCAATAATTGCATCTGCAGAATCTTTGTTATACACAGCTACTTGCTGATTCTTATTAAATACCGACACCAGGGAATTGGTAAAAATGTATTCCAATCCGGCTTCATAGGTTTTATTTTTGAAATATGGAATGGCCACTGTCTTTATCCCGTATGTATTACTCTTACCCACAGTAAAACGGTATTTAGGACATCCAATAATAGCAATAAAAAAGATAAGGTAAATAAGGAAAAACTTTTTTCTCATATTATCTATTATTCTTGCTTTTGTGCATAAAGTTGTCGGGAAATTTAATAACAAATGTTGATCCCTTACCATGCTGGTTTTCTATTTCAATGGTACCTCCATGATAACCTACAATTCTGTAGGCAATGGCCAGACCCAACCCAAAGCCCTTGGATTTTGTAGTGAAAAACGGATTGAAAATATTGTCCATAATATCCGGATCAATACCGCCTCCACTATCAGAAATTTTTACTATCAGGGGCAGTTTACTCTCATTATTATAACAGGACTTCACCTGAATTTCCCCCCCCTTGCCAATGGCCTGGCGGGCATTTGTAAAGATATTCATAAATACTTGCTTTAATTGATAACCATCACAATAAAATTGTAATGGTTCATTAAAAAGATTTTTATTTATTTTTATTTGTCTTGACTTAAAATCCTCATAAAACATCATCAACGAGTCTTCTAAAATCTTATTTAAATTCTCTTCCCTGAAATTTAAAGAAGGCTCCTTTGAATACAGAAGGACATTATTCAAGATTTTTTCTAAACGATCCACTTCTCTAATTATAATATCGGAATATTGTTTTTCCTGAGGGGTCTTTACTTTATTAAAA
>JAXHUS010000213.1:0-12903 GCA_034189305.1 Thermodesulfobacteriota bacterium
ATGAAATTTCAAAAGCTATAGGTTCAAGAGGTATGATTGGTGGACAGATGTTGGATATGGAATCTCAGGGAAAAGAGATTGAACCTTCCCTTTTAGAATATATTCATGCCCACAAGACAGGGGCATTCATTAAAGCCTCGGTTCGTGTTGGCGGAATTCTTGGAGGCGCCACCCGGGAGGAGCTTTCATGTCTCACTATATATGGAGAAGAAGTGGGGCAGGCCTTCCAGATTAAAGACGACCTTCTGGATATGAAAGGAGAAGAATATTTTACAGGAAAAAGAATGGCCGGAAGCGATTTAAAGAAAAAAAAGGCAACCTACCCTTTATATTTTGGTATGGAAAAATCTAAAAAATTGATGGATGAGAATATCAAAAAGGCAATACAGGCCCTTGCTCCCTTCAACGCAAGGGCTAAATATTTAGTCGGCATAGCAGAGTATATTAAAGACCGAAACATTTAAATGTCAAAACTTCTTGATACTATAAATTCACCGGATGATTTAAAAAAACTATCCATTGAGCAATTACCTATACTTGCTTCTGAAATAAGAAATCTTATGATTGACACCGTCTCCAAAACCGGGGGACATCTCGGACCAAGTCTTGGTGTTGTTGAGCTTACCATTGCCATCCATTATGTCTTTGATACTCCAAATGACAAAGTTATATGGGATGTGGGACATCAAAGCTATGCCCACAAAATTTTAACAGGCCGAAGGGATAAATTTTCCACCCTCAGACAATACAAGGGTATCAGCGGATTCCCCAGAAGGGATGAAAGTAGGTTTGATCATTTTGATACAGGTCACAGCAGCACTTCAATTTCGGCAGCCCTGGGCATGACGAAGGCAAAAAAGCTAAAAAAGGAAAATAACAAAGTTATTGCAGTCATTGGGGATGGTTCTCTTATGTCAGGAATGGCCATTGAAGGTTTGAATCATACCGGCGATTTAAAAAGAGATATTATTATAATTTTAAATGATAATGAGATGTCTATTTCACCGACTGTCGGAGCTTTTTCTTCCTATTTGTCAAGGATTATAACAGACCAGCATTATATAAAATTCCGTAATGAATTTAAATCTTTCTTAAAGACAATCCCGGGAATCGGCGCTTCTGTATATAAATTTGTAAAGCAGGCGGAAGAATCCTTTAAAGGCTTCATAATGCCGGGAATTTTTTTTGAGGAACTGGGAATCAGATATATAGGGCCACTCCAGGGACACCGTTTTAATCATCTTATTGACAACCTTAGAAATATAAAAAATTTGTCAGAACCAATTTTAGTTCATGTTTTGACCGTAAAGGGAAAAGGCTATGAACCGGCCGAGAAAAATCCTGTTCTTTTTCATGGAATCGGGCCATTTAACCGGGAAACAGGGGAAGTATTAAAAAACAGAGCAGGAAGACCATCTTATACCAAAATATTTGCACAGACCCTTTTAGATCTAGCAGAAAATGATGAAAAAATAGTTGCTATAACTGCCGGTATGGCACATGGAACCGGTCTTTCTGAGTTTGCTGAAAAATTCCCCCAACGCTTTTATGATGTGGGGATTGCGGAACAACATGCTGTCACTTTTGCGGCAGGTCTTGCAACAGAAGGGTTTCATCCGGTTGTGGCAATATATTCAACTTTTCTTCAAAGGTCTTATGATCAAATTATTCACGATGTTTGTTATCAGAATCTTCCTGTTACTTTTATTCTTGATAGAGCAGGTATTGTCGGAGAAGACGGGGTAACCCATCAAGGAATTTTAGATCTGTCATATCTTCGTTCTATTCCAAACATCGTGATTATGTCTCCAAAGGATGAAAATGAACTTCAGCATATGATTAAAACAGCAATTTCACTTAATAAACCTTCGGCAGTTCGTTTTCCAAAGGGACGGGGATACGGTGTTCCCTTAGATACTGAAATAAAAACGCTTACTCCCGGTAAGGGAGAAATAATCGAAACCGGTGATGATCTTGTTATTCTTGCTGTCGGTTCCACAGTATATCCTGCAATTGAAGCTGCTAAGCAGTTAAAAAATAATAACATTCATTCTACTGTAATTAACTGCCGTTTTGTAAAACCACTTGATAGTGAGCTAATTCTTCATTACGCCAGAAAAATCGGCGTAATAATTACAGTTGAAGAAAATACCCTAACAGGAGGATTTGGCAGTGCGATTCTTGAGTTAATGGAGGAAAAACAGATTTTTAACATCAAATTGAAAAGAATTGGAATCAACCGAAGTTTTTTAGAACACGGGTCCCAGGAAATTCTCCGTAAAATGGTTGGCATAGATGCTTCCGGAATTGCAATAACAGCCGAAAATTTTTTACGAACATTAAAATAGAGTATATGCTTTATGCAGAACTCCTGGAAATTTTTGACGGGCAATGGAACATTAAATCTATAACGGATATAAATTAATCTAATTAGCAAAACTCTATTGACAAAACAAGTGTTTATTTAGTTCCCTGATTTTTTCTATAAAAGATGTCCCTAAAAAAAGAGAGAGTAGACAAGCTCCTGGTAGAAAGAAATCTGGCAGACAGCAGGACTAAGGCAAAAGAGCTCATTTTAGCCGGCAAAGTTCTTGTTAATGAGAAAATAACAGATAAATTAGGAACGTATGTCACTTTAAATTCCAGCATAAGAGTAAAGGAAAAGAAGTTTCCCTATGTCAGCCGTGGGGGGGTAAAACTTTTTTTTGCATTAAATGAATTCGATATTGATGTGAACGGATTAACTGCTATTGATATTGGGGCATCTACCGGTGGATTTACCGATTGCTTACTAAAAAACAAAGCAAAAAAGGTATATGCCATTGATGTAGGATACAACCAGCTTGCATGGAGTTTAAGACAGGATAGCCGTGTTGTAAATCTTGAGCATTTCAATGCCCGTTATTTAAAACCTGAGGATATAAAAGAAGAAGTAGATATTATAGTTATTGATGTATCTTTTATCTCATTAGATAAAATAATCCCCCCTGCCCTGAGATGTTTAAAAAGCCCCGGAAAATTATTAGCTCTTATAAAGCCACAATTTGAAGTTGGAAAAGGCGAAGTCGGTAAAGGCGGAATAGTAAAAGACCCGTTACAACATTATGCAGTTAAGGAAAAGATCCGTAAGTTATGTGAAAATAACGGGCTTGACGTTATTGGAACCTTAGAGTCAACATTATCAGGTCCAAAAGGAAATAAAGAGTTTTTTATTTATTCGAGGAAATAAAATGAATGTCAGACTGGCCAGAACTTCCGGATTCTGCATGGGGGTTAAAGGGGCGGTAGATATTGCGATAAAGGCGGGTACAAATAGTCCCGAAAGGATTTATACGGACGGCCCTCTTATCCACAATCCCCAGGTAGTAAAAGAGCTTGAAAAGAAAAATATATATCCTTTAAAGGATATATCCCTTATAGATAAAGATTCGATTGTTATTATCCGTTCCCATGGAATTTCTGTTGATCGTATTGATCTGCTTAAAGAAAAGGGGGTAAAAGTTTTGGATGCAACATGCCCCAGAGTGAAAAATCTGCATGAAATCGTTAAAAAGTATGCGAAAAAAAAATATACAATAGTTATAATAGGCCAGAAAGAACATCCGGAAGTTCAAGGAGTTTGTGGTTATCTAAAGGATAACTTTTATGTGGTGGACAGCCCTGATGAAGCAGAAAAGCTTTTTTTGCCGGATAATGTCTGTGTCGCTTCTCAAACCACACAGAATCTTGAAAATTTTAATAAAATTGTATCCATAATAAGGGAGAAATCAAAAAACGCTGAAATATTCAATACAATCTGTCCCACAACTAAAAAAAGGCAGGAAGAATTGGCTATGCTGGCAAAAGAATGTGATGTACTGGTTGTGGTTGGTGGAAAAAATAGTGGAAATACAAAAAGACTTTATGAAATTGCTCAAAAAAGCGGAAAACCCTCTTTTTTTATAGAAACATATAATGAATTAAAGGAGGAGGATTTTAAAAACTTTAATACCGCCGGGGTAATCGGTGGTGCATCGACCCCGGATCGGATTATTAAAGATGTGGTAAATAGACTATCTTCCTTTAAAAGCAAGGAATACTGAAGCCTCTTTCAAAATTATAATTTTCTCATTGTCCATTCCACAGGATCGACTCTTACCTCTCCGACACATATGCTCCAATGGACATGTGGTCCGGTAGATAACCCCGTCTGTCCTAAAAATCCCACAACTTCCCCCTTTTTTATATATTCACCTATTTTTTTCAATCTTCTTTTTAGATGGCAGAGTATAGAAAATATATTTTGTCCATGGTCTATAATAATGGTTTCTCCATGAACCATAAAAGAACGAGATAAAACTATTTTACCGTTATTTGGAGCATATATCTTTGTATTTTCTTTATTTGCAATATCTATCCCTCTATGGTGCCAGGACGAAGAACCATCATTATATACCCTGTATGCCCCAAAGGATGAAGAAATTTTTCCTTTGGCGGGAAAGATAAACTTTTCGTCCCAGAGTTGCCTCTCTTCGCTTTCTAGTAATGTCTTTTTAATAATATCTGCCTCGTCTTCAATAAAATCACTATCTAATAATTTTCTTTTTACTTTAGGAATGGAAAGTTTTGTAGCCGGGAAATTAACCTTTTTTACTTCAATGGAAGCAGATTGTAAAAAGATTTTTTCTCCATTGTCTGCAAAAAAGATTTTAATTTTGTATATGTCGGGTGGAGTCTTTATGGAAATACCAAAGATACCCCTGTAATGATACACTGAACTCTTTGCCATAAGAAAGAAGTCAATTTTCTTATTCTGAAATCTACCATGTAAATTCTTAAGAAGATTTTTTGACTCAATGGTTATTATGAGAGTTTTTCCCTGACCAATGCATATAGGGTCTACATTTATCGAAATCTTTGAATCACATAATGGATCTCCGGATAAAGGACGATTCATATAGAAAAGAAGAAGGAGTGCATAAAACATTTTCAGGAAAACCTTAGAGAACCTTCCGGCAATTGCCTTCAAAAAAACCCCCTTCCTCTACAATAAATTCAGAAGTAAAAATATCCGCATACAGTTCTCCCCTTGCCTTAATATGTATCATTTTATCTGCATACACAGTCCCCTGTACCTTTCCGTGAATTACAATGATCTTTGTGTGAATTTCTCCCTCTATTTTTCCATTTTTTCCAATACTAAGCCACCCTTCGCTTATGACATCTCCTTTAATTTTACCGTCAATTCTAACAAGTTTGTCCTTTAGAACAAGTCTGCCCAGGATTTCATTTCCCTCCCCGATTATTGTTATCGCGCCGGTTTTTGAAGGCCTTTTAAAGGCTATCCTGAAATTTCCGGTAAATGCATCAAAAATTTTATTTAATTTATATCCTAATGCTTTAAACATTTTTAAAAATCAGAACATCATAAAAGCATCCGCCTTCTACTGTTATTTATCAGTAAAGGGCAAACATTCACTTACCTTATTAATCATACAGGTTTAAATTAGCAGGCAATTACCAAATTGCTTATATGAAAATAGAGAATTCAGAATAAAGTAGTCAGAAGGAATTGTTTGTAAAATAAATTATCCCGCTCCCCCTTTCTTCTGGCTTCTGTATTTTTTCCATGCCTGGTTGTGAACACTTAGATCATATAAATCATTAATGGATCAGGATCAATTAACTTTTTATTATATATTCAATTTAATCGGCTCCTTTTGAAGAAGTTGTCCATTTTTTGAAAAAATATATATATTTACATAACTAATGCTAATATCCGACATTTTAAGGGGTATAAGGGCGGAGATTTTTTTTAATTTTCTAATACTAAAAGCAAGCCCCTTTAAATAGTCCCCGGGATACCCTCCTTCTGCGGGCATAGAAGGATAGACAATAAACGGTTGAGAATCAGAATTTTTTATCCTGACAACAATAAATAAATAACCTGTGTGGGGTTTTTCCTTTTCTTTATTGCAGACAATATCAAAACTAATGTCCAGATTAATAGAAGTTTTTTTATCAATCCCGGCTTTAAAGTTTTTAATGTAAAAGATAGATTCCCTGGTGGTTATTTTATGGTTTGAATCTGTAAGGAGGTTTTTTTCTACATTTTCATTATGATATATTTTTTTGATTATATCATCCTTTATTTTTAACTTTTTTTGTAGATTCTTTAAAGTTCCCTCAATTAAGCTATTTTTTTCAGTGAGATCTTGCTCGTTATTTTTTATATTAAAATAAGCGAAGGTAAAATAGAGGGTAAAAGACATCGCCACGACAGAAAAAAACACAACACATTTTATAACTTTATAACTGGCGGAATATGTCCTGACTTTTTCAAAAGGATCAACAATTATAAAAATGCCCTGACTTTTGTCTTTCACCTTTAACTCTTTAGAATCAAATTTATTCTATATTTTTTCTTCAGAAGGGTTGTTATAGGTGGGGAATACTTCTTTTATTTCGTTCCCTTCATAAATTTCACTTCTTGTCATATGGCAATGACCTTCAAAGATAACCCCTTCGGAAATTATAAGCTTGTCTGTTTCAATATCTCCTTTTATTTTTCCGGTTGGTGTTATCTCCAATCGATTGGCTGCAAAAATATTTCCTTTAACTTCCCCGCCGATGGTCACATCTCTGGCCTTAATATTAGCTTCTATAATGCCTTCGGTTCCAACAATAAGATGTCCGCCGGATTCGATACTACCCTTTACCACCCCGTCAATCCTGAGCCCTTTTTCAGAAAAAAGGCTACCCTCGAAATTAGTTCCTGCTGCAATATACGTATCCGGAGCATCGGTT
This sequence comes from Thermodesulfobacteriota bacterium, assembly GCA_034189305.1. GTDB lineage: Bacteria > Desulfobacterota > WTBG01 > JAXHUS01 > JAXHUS01 > JAXHUS01. The sequence goes on from JAXHUS010000213.1 coordinate 6,787, forward strand.
ATTGTTTTCCAGATAAATTTTTTCAACTCGATTCCCTTGAGGTTAATTACCGGCAAAAAGATGAGTATTGCGGTAATTGAGTATAAAATTATGGGGATTAATTTTTTTCTTATTTTTTCTTATTTCATAGTGCAGGTGGTACCCTGTGCTTAATCCCGTGCTGCCGATATAACCAATAACCTGCCCTCGTTTTACCTTATCTCCCAATGATACAGCATAACCAAGCAAATGTCCGTACAGGGTAACAAATTCTTTACTGTGTCTTATCTTTAACATTTTCCCCATACTTCCACTTCCTTCTTTTTTAGTATAAATAACCCTGCCATTCGCAGGGGCAATTACGGAAGTTCCTCTGGGGGCAACAATATCAATGCCTGCATGAAACTGTCTCAATCCTGTGAAGGGGCTTTTTCTATAGCCAAATCCCGATGAAATATAACACTTTGAAAATTTTACCGGCATTATTGAAGGTCGACAGTCGAAATACTGCTGTCGGGAGGAAATTTCATCTATAATTTCCTGGAGGCTGTCCTTAAGCATTAAGGACTTTGTTAAAAGGGGGTATTCCTTCGGTTTTAAGTTCCAATTTATAATGGATTTTTGTTGCCTTTGAAATTTATTGTCATTGTCGCCTATAATATCTGTGTCAACTTCTCCTAAGGGTCCGCCCTTTCCGTGCTCCTCTTTTTTATAGTCTTTTTGTTCCATTCCCAAAAATTCTCTAACTATACCTTCCTTTTCTGAAATTTCTTTAATTTCTATCTTTATTCTATTATTCAGTTCCAAAAGCCTTTTGTTTTCTCTTTTTATCTTAGCAAGTTCCCTGTTTATACTTCTATTTTCAATATATTTAAAAGTTCCGATTATTCCCAACACAGTTAGGAGTATTATAAATAATATGACAGAATAAAAAGTGGATTTGTGAAGGGAAAACTTCCTTCCCTGGGAAGTAACATTGGGTATTACTAATATATTAACTTTTTTTCTATTCAAAAATTTTCACCTTAATGGGAAAGGGGGTCTTTATATTTTAATTTTTAAAATTTTATGAGCTTCAATCAAAAAAAATTTTATGTTGTAAATAAATAAAAAAATCGATTTGTATTGTCAAGTCTTTTTAAATAAAATATTATCTTTTGTAAAAAGTTTGGAAAATAACAATTTATTATAAGGGATATTATGACGGAAGATTCTAAAAAATTGGAGGATGTACTTTTCCTTAAGAGAAAGAAAGTATGGGATTATATTGCTGAAGAAGAAAAAGAGAAAGCTTTTATGATTGCTGAAGAGTATAAAAAATTTTTAGATGAAGGTAAGACAGAAAGAGAATCGGCTAAATTTATTGTAAATTATGCTATAAATAAGGGATTTAACAATATCGATGAAGTAAAAAAAGGTAATAAATTCTACAAAATTTTTCAAAATAAAGCGGTTGCCATGGTTATTATGGGAAAAAGGCCCCTGACTCAAAACCTCAAAATCATTGCATCCCATATTGATTCTCCAAGGCTTGATCTTAAACAGAATCCACTCTATGAAGAGGAGGACCTTGTATTCTTTAAAACCCATTATTATGGCGGAATTAAAAAATACCATTGGGTCTCTATCCCCCTTGCCCTTCACGGAAGGATAATACTAAAAAATGGCAGGGAATTGGACTTTGCTGTAGGCGAAAAGGAGGAAGAGCCGGTTTTTACTGTAACCGACCTTCTGCCCCACCTTTCAAGAAAAGCCCAGTACGACAAAAAGATAGAAGATGCAATCATTGGAGAAAAATTGAACATTCTTATCGGGAGCTTACCTTCTTCAGAAAAAAACGCAAAGGACAGTATCAAACTTCATACTATGAAAATTTTAAATGAATTGTATGGTATTATTGAGGAAGATTTTATTTCTGCTGAACTTGAAATAGTTCCCGCATTTAAATCCAGGGATATAGGTTGGGACCGCAGCTTGATAGGCGGCTATGGTCAGGACGACAGGGCATGTGCCTTTGCTGCTTACAAAGCAACAGGTGACCTGAGAAACGAGAAAGGCAATAATATAATTTCACTATTTCTTGATAAGGAAGAAATTGGAAGTGAAGGAAATACAGGCGCCCAATCAAAATTTATAGACGCTTTAATCATTGATTTATTAGAAATTCAAGGCACAGGCACAAAGCAGGGAGATATAACAAAGGCATTACTCAATGCCAGGGCTGTTTCTGCCGATGTTACCGGTGCCCTGGACCCGGATTGGGCTGAGGTTTATGAAAAGAGGAACGCTGCAAAGTTAGGTTACGGGGTTTCTATAAGTAAATTCACGGGACATCGAGGAAAAGCCGGTTCAAGTGATGCTCATGCCGAATTTATAGGGTATATAAGAAAACTTTTTAATCAGAATAACATTATCTGGCAGGCATGTGAACTGGGAAAGGTAGATGAAGGAGGAGGCGGTACAGTAGCCAAGTTTTTTGCAAGCTATGGAATGGACATTGTTGACTGTGGTATCAGTATTGCAGGTGTTCATTCTCCATATGAAGTATCTCATAAAGGAGATATTTATATGGCTTATAAAGCATATCTTTCTTTTCTTGAGCAGGAATAAAGTATATATTGATCTTATATGCTTTCAGATGATTATAAAGATTGTTTTTATTATTGAAACAAATTGAATTGTAACCCCCTAATGGTTTCGGTTGACAGGTTTCAGGAAAAGATTTAACCATAAAGGAGTCAAATAATATTTTTTAAATTTTACTTTCCAAAATTGGTTATTTTTAATTATATACAGAGATAGAGCTAAGTTTATCATCATTATAGATTTATGATTATCTTGAAAACTAAAAGAGAAATTGAGTTAATGAGAAAGAGCAATCAACTGGTGATAAAAATTCTAAAAGAGCTTGCTTCAAATATTAGACCTGGAGTTACAACAGGAGAATTAGATTTAATGGCTGAAAAGTTGATAGACAGGAACGATGCCATGCCTGCTTTTAAAGGTTACAGGGGGTTTCCAGCATGTGTCTGTACTTCATTAAATGAACAGGTCGTTCATGGAATCCCGGGGCCTGTCAAAATAAGAGAAGGTGATATTATAAGCATTGATCTGGGGGTAGTCCTGAATGGTTATTTTGGCGATGCGGCCATTACTGTTCCCGTTGGTAAGATAAGCAATGATGCAAAAAGACTTTTGCAGGTTACATATGATGCTCTTTTTAAAGGAATTGACCAGGCAAGGGTTGGAAACAGACTCTTTGATATTTCACATGCTATTCAAATGTGGGTTGAAAAGCAAAAATTTTCTGTTGTCAGGGATTTTGTAGGACACGGAATAGGTAAGAGTTTGCATGAAGACCCACAGGTACCCAATTTTGGGAAACCCAATCAGGGAGTTAGGCTAAAAGAGGGAATGGTACTTTCCCTTGAACCAATGGTCAATGTTGGAACATATCAAACAAAAGTCAAAGAGGACGGCTGGACAGCGGTTACAAAAGATGGAAAGCTCTCCGCCCATTTTGAACATACAATAGCAATTACTAAAAATGGGCCTGATATCCTCTCTTTATTACCCGAGTAAAAAATGGCAGTCTTAGAGATAAAAACATTTCCCTCGGAGATTTTAAAACAAAAAGCAAGGCCAATAGACTACATGGATAAAGATATCAGAAAGCTTTCAAAAAACATGGGTGAAACCATGTATGAGAAAAAGGGGATTGGGCTTGCCGCACCTCAGGTAGATGCTTCTTTAAGATTGATTACATATGATATAGGAGATGGACTATGCATCCTTATTAACCCGAAAATTATCAAAGGTGAGGGGGAGATTAAAGGGGAGGAAGGATGTTTAAGTGTCCCTGAGGTCAGACTTGAGATCCCCAGATATGAAGTAGTTAAGGTAACCGGATTAAATTTAAATGGGGAGGAAATATCTTTTGAAGCAAAAGGTTTACTTGCCAGAGTCATTCAGCATGAAATTGACCATCTGAACGGCAATCTCATTTTAGATAAGGTTTCAAAATTAAAACGAGAGTTAGCCGTACGAAAATTAAAAAAGATATTGTCGGGGAGGTAAATTATTTAATGTATGCGAATTTATTTTAACAATTATATCGCAATGAGATAAGTAATATGAAAAAGAATATAAAAGAAGTCTCAGGTAATATTGTTGATGTTTTAAACTCTAAAGTTTATTCCGGGACAATAAAAATTTCTGATAAGAGGATAGTTGATATTGTTAAGGAAAATAATGAAAATGAAACTTATATTGTTCCTGGATTGATTGATTCACATATTCATATTGAGAGTTCCATGTTGCCCCCTTCGGAATTTTCAAGGATAGCCGCGATTCATGGGACAGTTGCCGCAATTTCTGATTCTCATGAGATAGCAAATGTATTAGGAGGGGAGGGGGTAAAATATATGATAGAAGATGCAAATGCAGTGCCTATGAAGTTTTATTTTAGCGCTCCTTCATGCGTACCGGCAACGCTTTTTGAAACATCAGGAGCGGTTTTAGATCCGGCAGAAGTAGAAAGGCTCTTAATGCTGGAGGAGATAAAATACCTGGGCGAGGTCATGAATTTTCCCGGTGTCCTGAACAATGATCCAGTTATCAACAGAAAGATGGCCATTGCTAAAAAATATGCGAAATTAATAGATGGTCACGCTCCGGGCTTATCGGATAAAGATTTGGAGAAATATGTAAGTTCAGGTATATCTACCGACCATGAGTGCTTTACTAAAAATGAAGCATTGGAAAAGATCAGCCTGGGTATGAAGGTTCAAATCAGGGAGGGTTCAGCCGCCAGGAATTTTGATGAATTGATTCCAATCGTAGAGGATCAATACGAAAGTTGCATGTTCTGTAGCGATGATAAACACCCTGACGAGCTGGTAAAAGGGCATATAAATGGTCTTGTAAAGAGGGCATTGAATTACGGCATTGACGTTATTAAGATTCTTAAAGTTGCTTCTATAAATCCTGTTTTGCATTATGGGTTGGATGTGGGATTACTCCGTGTGGGAGATTATGCCGATTTCATCGAAGTGGATAACTTAAATGATTTTAATATATTAAAAACATTTGTAAACGGTGAGATAGTTGCAGAAGAAGGCACTTCACTCATATCCAGGAGACCGTCAAAAATAATAAATAATTTTAATGCAGGGAAGAAAAAAGTCATTGATTTCTCTATTCAATATAAAAATAGAAACATCAATGTAATCGAAGTAATTGATGGCCAATTAATTACAGGTAAATTAGTTACAACCCCAAAAGTAGTAAATGGTTACGCCGTATCGGATGTCGGAAGAGATATTCTGAAAATTGCAGTGGTAAATCGCTATAAAGACGAAAAGGTAGCAATAGGTTTTGTTAAAAATTTCGGTATAACAAAAGGAGCCATTGCTTCCAGTGTAGCACATGATTCGCATAATATTATAGCTGTTGGAGCTACTGATGAAGATATCTGCAGGGCGGTTAATCTGATTATTGAAAAAAAGGGAGGTATAACCGCAGTATCTGGAGAAAAGGAAATTGCTTTGCTTCTGCCTATTGCGGGTATTATGAGCAATCAGGAGTATTCCATAGTTGCAAAAAAATATATTGAAATAGATGATATGGCAAAATCTATGGGTTCAAAATTACACGCCCCTTTCATGACTTTATCCTTTATGGCTTTAATCGTTATCCCTAAAATAAAGCTGAGTGATAAGGGACTATTCGATGTGGAGAAATTTGAATTTATTGATATTTTTGAATAATCATGAGGTCTGGATGTGGAATATTTCAGGAAGAAAGCGGTATTCCTCGGCGAAGTCCATGCCATATCCAACTACGAAGAGATCTTCTTTCAGTTCAAAACCGATATAAGAGGCATCTATTTCCACCACCTTCCGGGATTTTTTATCAATCAAAGTACAGACTTTCAAAGAGTTGACCCCATCTTGCCGTAATCTGTCCAGGAGAAAGTCCAGAGTTATACCGGTATCAATTATGTCTTCAATCACAATCACGTCCTTGCCTTTAAGGGGAAGTTCCCAGGCTTTTTTGATCTCTACCTTTCCCGGGCTTTTATCCTGGTCCCCATAGCTTTTTAGCCTTACAAAATCAATCTTTATCGGTATTTCTAAA
>JAXHUS010000214.1:0-5043 GCA_034189305.1 Thermodesulfobacteriota bacterium
GCTCAATGTATAGCGTAGGTTACTTGCTGGGTCCCTGGCTGGGGGGGATTTTGGCTGAAAAACAAGGAATAAGGATACCTTTTTATCTTTCTTCGGTAATTATGATATCAGGTGCTTTTCTTATTTTATTTCTCACCAAAAGGTTGGATAAATAATGAAGATTGAGGATAAATGTTTTTGGAAAAGGAGCAAGAAATTTTAGAAATTTATTTAAGTTAATTCCTTTAATAATTTTATTATGTTTCCTTTTTAAGCCGGGTGATGCTTTAACCTCAGAGCTGGGACCTTCGGGAGGATTGACATCTTCAGGTAAATATGGTGGAGATGATTTTTTAATAGGCTTTGTCCCCCCTCCTGGTTTCTATTATTTAAACTATACCTTTTTTTATTCAGCTCACAGGTTTAAAGGCTACGGTGGTGATGAAGTAAATGAGGGGCCTTTTAAAGGTTTTGAGACAGAAATATCCGGTAACATTTTCAGGCCCATATATGTTTCTGATAAGAAGATTCTGGGGGGTGATCCGGTGTTCGACATTGCCTTACCATTAATTAACAAGCATATAGAAACTGAATATTTCGATGATAGTGTCAGCGGAATAGGGGATATCTGTGTGGGGGTTTTTGGTCTTGCCTGGCATAAAAATATATTTCATTATTTATTCAGTTTCGATGTGTTTGCTCCCACTGGAAAATACGATAAATATGATAAGGTAAATATTGGGAATAACCACTGGATATTTAACCCTCTGTTTACCATATGTGCTGTTTTTCCCAATGGTTTGGATTTTGGTGTAAATCTGCTTTATGATTTTCATACCAAAAATAATGATTATCTTGATCCTCGAACAGGAAAAACCACCGATTATCAAACAGGTCAGGCCTTCCATTTAGATTACTCCATAGGATATCAGATTAAAAAGAGCTGGAGGGCCGGCATTGTTGGCTATTATTGGAAAGACACTACTGATGATAAGATTGGAGGAAAAAAGATAAGGGATTCCAGGGGACAGGTCTTTTCCATCGGCCCTGGTATTATGTTTGCCAGTGGCAAAATTACTATCAGTTTAAAAACCGAGTTTGAAACGGCGGCAAAAAACCGCCCCCAGGGGAGCATGACCTGGCTCAGAATTCTTTATTCCTTTTAATTTTGAGACAAAGAACCGGCATCTGCTTTTTTACCGAAGTAAAGATGCAAAACAGGAAATAGATATATAGCATTATAAAATCTGCGCAGGAAGTGCATCGCTAAAAGTATTAGAAGTAGACTTTGAAATGGTATGTATGTTAACCCAGGTTCATGAAAAAATAAAGAAAAAGCCATAAAATTTACCATTTCAAAAAAATAAATCCTTTTATATCAAGGGACTACGCAATTAGTCTTTGCGAAATTGATTTGTAGTGACAAAATATTAAGAAATCAGTTGCATGAAAAAAGTTTCCTGCTATTTTTCCAATTTTATGTTTATTCGTAAAGTAATTCATATTAATAACAAAGAAATATATGATGCCTTGAATATGGCATTTATCAACTGGGAATTTTAAAAGAAAACTTTTTTTTGAGTCATGAAGTTAGGTTAAGGAAGTTTTAAACAATGATATCCTATTTTGAACATGTTGATTTTGGCTTTAAGAAACTGTTTTAGTTTAAATAGCAGATGATGTGTTGTAATGGTGAGTCTTATATATAAAACTAACATTGGCTGTAAACTTTCAACTTTTTCCATCAATTATACCTCTTTAATCTTCAATTTCGTTATTGCATTCGTTATTTCTTTTGCTTGGGACTCAATGAGATCAATCAATTCATCCGTTGTCCTTTTATCTTCTGCTTCCTTTCGGTTTGGATTAACCGCCTTGATATCATAATTTTTGTCCTTGATCTCTTCCGCTGATACCTTCCAGGAGCGATCACTCTTGGCTCTACCCGGAAGTAGCCTGAAGAATTCCTCAAAGTGCTCAACAGTCAGTGGTTGTTTTTTGGTGATATTGAGATCAGAAAGGTCGTAGTACCAGATCTCTTTGGTGGGCTCACCTTTTGTGAAGAACAGAAGGTTGGTCTTACTGGCTGCTCCGGCATTAACAAATACCTTTGGCGGGAGGCTTAGGATACACCAGAGGTTACATTCATTGAGAAGTTTGCGTTTAGTCTGGACAAAGGCCTTTTCATTGGTTCTGAAGAGCACGCCTTCATCCATTACTATTCCGCAACGCCCTCCTGGTTTGAGGCTGTCTATGAAATGCTGAAGAAAGAGCACCTGAGTGGAACCTGTCTTATAGGCAAAACGAGTCTTCGCGTCCTTTCCCTCTTTACCGCCAAAGGGAGGATTTGTAAGCACCACATTGAAAAGGGGTTGGGTGCCGCTGAAAAGCCCGCCATAAACCTCAAGCCCCGTCAATGTGTTTCCATGCCAGATGTGGGGTTCATCAATTCCATGAAGGACCAGGTTTGCCAGGCAATGGGATAAACAAGGTTCTCTTTTTCTCTACCATAGAAGGTCTGGGTCTTAAGGGTTTCCATATCACTGGCGGACTTTGCCTTTTCATTCATGTAGTGATAGGCTTGAGCCAGAAAACCACCGGTCCCGCAGCATGGGTCATACACAGTTTCTCCGGGTCCTGGATCGATCACCTGAACCATCACCCGAATGATCTCCCTTGGGGTGAAGAACTGACCACCATCGTTGTTTTTCTCTCCCATCTGCTGGAGCAGCCCTTCATAGACCTGGGAAAGTGTAAACATATGGGTATCATCCACCTGCTCGCTTTTCAGTTGATGAATCCTGTCAAGAATATCCAGAAGGTTTCGCTCGGTGTCTATGCCCGTCTTTTCAACAGAAGAAAATACCTCACTAATGATCTTCTGACGAGGTGTTGTCCCGGGTTTGTCCTTTAATTTTCTGAGGGTTGGCAAGAGGTCGCCGTCAACAAAACTCATAAATCCGCCGAGGGTTCCCTGTTGCAATTCCATGCGTTTTTTCCCATTGGGCGCTGCCCAGTCCTGCCAGCGATAAGGGTATTCAAGAGAAGGACTAAAGGAAACACCAATCGCTCTTGCCTGTTCTTCTTCTCGCTGTTCCCTTTCATCCAGTATCCTCAAAAAAAGCATCCAGGTAAGCTCCGGCACATACTGAAGCGCACCCGCCCTGCCAGACCGTCTCATAATATCGCAGATGCCTTTGATAAAAGAGTTTAGCGATTGGGGAGTTGTGAGTTTGCGGGACATATTAGTCTTTCAATTGTTTCGGAATATCATATTTAAGATATTTCAATCTATAAGTTGGCACTCCACCTTCAAGGTATTTTATTACTTCTGATCTTACATCTTCGTTATCTATTGCCCCAGAAAATACTATTTCTCCTTTTGTTGCAGAAGCAGTCATTATCATAAATTTATCTGTATCAGAAGCTACTGCAACACTTGAGTTGTGGGTAGTGAGAATAAACTGTCTTAACTCTTTTCCGCTTCTCAACTTAGAGCACATATCTTCCCAAATCGCTCGAATATCGAGGGAATCTTCAGGTTGGTCTATAATTATAGGCATAATACCTTCACTTAATGATAAAATAACCATCGCAGTGCACTTCTGACCTGTAGATAAATTCTTGAGGGGCACAAAATTTACTTTTCTGTTATCTCCAACATTGTATTTTATCTCAGGCCTATCTTGAGGAAAGGCTTTATATTGAAAAAGTAATAATTCTTCATAATTTTTCGTATTAAGGAGATGATCTGCCAAGTTTTTAACTTTTTCAGCAGGCAAATCAGTTAGCTGTGCTATTTTTTTTATATATTGATTCATATCCTTAAGCTCATCAGATCGGGATATATCGTATCTGAGTAGATTTAGAATAAACTCAGAAGGTGTAACTTTGTCGCAAAGTTGCTCAATCTCCACTTCCCTAAGGTAAGAACCCCGTTTTAAAGAGGCTAAGCCTTTTAAAAATTCATCTTTGTTAGTTGACTCAATGATAGTGACTTGTAATTTTCCATTAGAGACTTCTTCAAAATATTCGCATTTTTCTTTTCTGGATTGGTAATAACCAGTATAGACTTTTTTTAAATCTTCAAGTTTCCTATTTCTAATTTCAAAGATTTCTTTAATTTGCTTTGCTTTGTTTCTAACATAGAGTAATTTCTTTTCAAGATTTTCTATTTCTCTTGCCTTTATTTTTCTTTTCTCTTCTAACTTTTGAGAATCGCCCCCCAATTTAAGTACTTGTTCCTGAAAACTTTTTTTCTTCCCATCGAAAGTTGGTTTCCAAGTTTTATATTCATCTGAAATTCTTTGAATTGCCTCATTCAGTTTTTCTCGTTGAGTAGCAAAAGTATCTATTAAGAAAGACTTTGCATTTTTTACAAAATCATATGACCTTCTTAAAGCAGGATCTAATGATAATGTTTTAGAAATTTCTGGAATTTCTTCATCTTTTATAATCTTCTCGAAATTACTTATATGTTCAACGAGAGTTTCCAAAAAAGCATATTGCATTCTAAAAGCCTTATCCTTCTCTTCTAATTTTGCAAACTCAGCAAAAATTGGGTTCTTCAATTGTTTTGTTATCCGCTCCATTTCAACTTTAGATGTACAAAGTTGTTTAGTAAGATTTTTTTCTTCATGATAGGCCCTCACAGATTCAGCAAAACTTCTATCAAGTTCTTCTAATTCTGACTCTAAGCTGATTATTTGATTCCGATATTTATGGAAGTCAAAGAATTTATCTATAAACTTCATTTGTTCATTTAGATCCTCGGCAATTTTTATTATTTCCGTTTGGCTTAAAAACAACGTAGGGAATAGTTGAACAATGTTTACATCTATAATCTCATTAGTAGAAAGATCTCTGCACTCTAAGGGATTATCTTCAGCAGGGTTATATGTTCTAATAATCTGGAATTCTTTTCCTGTTTCATCACAAATGTTGATTTCAACTTGTCCATATTGGCCTAATCGTTCTCTCAATTTTTCTTCATGATCTTCGCTTATTTCATCATGAGTAGATTCATGATCTAATGCAAATCTCATAAATTCAATAAGTAAAGAT
>JAXHUS010000215.1:0-4693 GCA_034189305.1 Thermodesulfobacteriota bacterium
TACATTTTATGGTTCTTTGTGTTATTTGAGTCTCTAAAATTTTGAAGCTAACTCAGGGAACGCTGTTAACTCAACAAACTCCATAATTCTACCTTGCCATTTTTAAAAGCCCTTTAACACTAAAACACATCTCTGGTATAAAAACATCATGCAAATTCAAGTTATCCCCGGGAACTGCAGGCATAACCGAAGTATGCTTATCGGTATGTGTAGAAAAAATGCATCCCCAGTAATTGGTATTATGGGATTTTGGATCGTAATAACGAATAATCATGGTATATCCCGTTCTCCATAGTCTGCCCTTCTGATCAAAATTCTCACCATAAGCAATTTCATAAGTCCCCCTCTCTTTTTCCACATAAAAAATCTTTTTTGAGTAAGCATAGTTAGGATCATTCATATTAACCTCAACCATATATAAAGGCCTTAACTCCCAGTCTACATTAAAGAGGCTTCCCTCCTGATAAGGTTCAGGCGGTTTTTTTGTGTAATAGGATGGAACCAGAAACTCCCTTGTTCCAAGATTTTTAAAGGTCATCTCTTTTTTCATGTTCTGGTGCCAGCCTTCGAAATCGTCATAGCAGGAATCAGCTCCCAAAACCGGGTCGGTAACATCCGAACCTGTAAGCCGTCGAATTCTCCTTAAAGCAGGAATATACGAAAAAACATCATCCCCTTTTGATATATCTTCATAGTGCACTCTGATCATTGAAAAACCCTTTACATCAAAAGGGGCTGTAACCAGCATGGACTCCTTCCAGTATACATCTTCCTTGCCTGGAATTACAGGTATGGGATCAATATCAGTTCTTCCGATATAGTTTTTCTTATGAAAAAAATTCTTAAACGACCTTTCCTGATCTATAAACTTATCAAAAAATCTCCATGTAAAATCTACTTTAAACTCCTCGGCACATTCCCTTCTTCGATAAACATTCCAACCGAGTTCAGCGCCGGTTTTCGGATCCGGAAAAGGGGCTCCCCCCTGCCAGTTCCCTATCATTGTATTATCTTTCCCGACCTTAAGTCTTCCCCTATTTTTTGCCGTAGCTGCGGCAAAACCCCGGGGAGGCAGGTACGTTCTTTTTTCAATTACGGGAACTGTTACCCAGCCTTTTTCCAGGTTTACATCGACAAGGGAAAAAGTACCTGTTGGAAGGAGTTTCTTTAATTCATCCCGGTAATTTTTGTAATTCTTTTTTTTGATAACAACACCGGGCTTAATGTTAAAATCGTCTGCAAATAAAAAATTGGAATTAAAAACTAAAATAAAAAAGAATAAAATTATAAATTTTTTCATTTCCCCTCCTTACAAATAAATTAGATGATAAAATATAAAATAATTATCTCCCTTCTATCCCCCCCTGTGTCTTTATCTCACATAAAAATAATATCCTCCGAAGCAAAAAACTTATCTATTTTTATAACTTCTTCCCTTATCAAGTAAAATTAAATTATAAACAGACTTTGATAAAAATCATAGTTTTTTGTCCGGCATCCACCACCTAATATTAACAAAAAAAATGCTTTTGCACTTTTCGGACAATGCAAAATGTAAAAGGCAAAAGGGGAAATTTTATTTCATCGTGCCAATTTTAAAAGTCCGCGAACACTAAAACACTCTTCGGGAATAAAGACATCGTTAAGATTAAAATTATCTCCGGGAATTGCGGGCATAACCGATGTATGGTTGTCAAGATGGCTAGAAAAAATACACCCCCAATAGCTCGTAATATAAGATTTTGGATCATAGTAGCGAACAATCATAGTATATGTGGATCTCCAGAGCCTGCCCTTCTGATCATAACCTTCACCATAAGCAATTTCAAATGTTCCCCTTTCTTTTTCCACATAAAATATCTTCTTAGAATAGGCATAATCCGGATCATTCATATTGACTTCAAGTTTGTATAAAGGTCTGATCTCCCAGTTTACCTGAAACAGACTCCCCTTTTGATAAGGTTCCGGTGGCTTTTTTTTGTAATAGGAAGGAACTAAAAACTCACTTGTCCCAAGATTTCTAAAGGTCATTTTTTTATTCATGTTTTGATGCCAGCCTTCAAAATCATCATAGCAGGAATCAGCCCCCAAAACCGGATCGGTAACATCCGAACCTGTAAGCCGTCTAATTCTCCTTAAAGCCGGGATATATGAGAAAACATCATCTGCTCTTGTGATATCCTCATAATGGACACGAATCTGGGAGAACCCTTTAACATCAAAAGGATCCGTAACAAGCAGTGATTCTTTCCAGTATATTTCTTCTTTTCCAAAAATTGAAGGCATGGGTTCAATATCAGTTCTTCCAACATAATTTTTCTTATGAAACATATTTTTAAAGTATCTTTCTTTATCCGTAAATTTATCAAAGAATTTCCATTCAAAATACACTTTAAACTCTTCACCGCATTCCCTTCTTCTATAAACATCCCAACCAAGCTCAGAACCGGTTTTTGGTTCCGGGAAAGGAGCACCTCCCTGCCAGTTCCCTATTATTTTATTATCTTTCCCGACCTTAAGCCTTCCCCTATTTTTTGCCGTAGCAGCGGCAAAACCCCGTGGCGGCAGGTAAGTTTTTTTTTCAATTACGGGAATAGTTACCCAGCCTTTTTCCAGGTTTAAATCGACAAGGGAAAAAGTACCTGCTGGAAGAAGTTTTTGTAGTTCATTCCTGTAATTTGTATAATTCTCCTTTTTAATAACAACGCCTGGCTTAATATTAAAATCTTCCCCACATAAAATATTGGGGTTAAAAATCAAAACAATAAAGAACAATATTATATATCTTCTTATTTCCACTTTTCCTTCCTCCTTTACCCACCTTTTTGTATACAGAGTACTAAAATAACCGCAGTTCCATCCCGTCAGATAATAAAATAAACTTCTGTTCCTGGCGCTAATATCCTTTTATTACCTGACGGGAATTACAAAGAAAAGTTTGTTTTCTTCTGTAGGCCCTGTGGTTTATATATATCCTTTTATTACACACAAACGAAAAATAAGTACAAAATTTAAAAAAATCCGTATTTTTCCCATTTCGTTCTTACTTTATCAAGGGATACAGGGCTTGATATGCATTGCAGGGGATGCCTTTCCCCTCCCCATTCTTCTTTTGCTTCCCATTCAAAGGGCCATGTAGCATCAATCAATACTCTATCCCAGTGCCCTACACCACCCACCTTCTGTTTTATCTCTACCGGGGTTCCCGGATCAAGGACACCTCCGAATGTGCCGGGGTATATAACTATGTCTTTGCCGGGAAACGTTCTGTTACAAATTGCCGAAGTGACCATTCCCCGATCCCAGACATCTATGTCGGAATCTACCACAATTACATACTTACCCAGATAAATAGAAAGATTGCCTCCCCAAAGGGCGGCAGCTACCTGCTTTGCATGCCCGTAATAGAGTTTCTTTATTGCAATATAAATTACCGTACCTACAGAATTTAAATCAAAGGCTACATTCTCTATCCCCTCAACCCCGCATCTCTCCAGATGATCCCATGCCTGTGCAACATTGCTTATCGCCGTCATATAGTCACAATCTGCAGGGACAAGATTTGGACCAAGACCAATTTGACCACTTGTAAGTATTGGATCATTTCTATATGTGACACAGTTTACCTTAAATACCGGCCTTTTTTCTGGTTTAACGGAAGAATAATAACCGGGATATTCGCCAAAAGGTCCTTCCAACCTGAAAGTCTCAGGGTTTAAATCAATTTCACCTTCAAGTACAATCTCACTTTGAGCAGGCACCATTAAGTCCAGAGTCTCACATTTAACAAGCTCAACCGGTTCGCCTCTTACCGCTCCCCACATGTCATATTCATTCACACCTGTAGGAAATTGAGCACAGGCCACCATCACCCCAACAGGATCAGTCCCAATTGATACTGCAAGGGGAAGTTTCTTTCCTTGTGCCTGGTACTTTCTCCCATGCATAGCCCAGTGTTGAACGGGTACCACAAGCCTTCCAATGGAATTTCTATCCAGCACCATACCCCTGTAAAGCCCGCAATTTACCCATTCGCTATCCGGATCTTTTGTAATATCCAGATGCCATGTTAACATATAACGACCGCCATCCAGTGAATGTAACTTGGGCTGAGGAAAATCATACAGATTTACCTCCTCTCCTTTTTTTATGTTCTCCTTACAGGGGCCGTCTTTTATTACCACCGGTTTTATTGGATTTTTTATTCTGTTTTTCCAGAAGCTTACTATTTCCCTGGGAGGCGTATCAATTGGAAGGCCTAAAGCAAGATTTATCCTTTTCCAACCGCACAAATAGTTCATGGCTAGTTTTTTACCGGGAGTATCTTTTGCATCCCTTATATTCTCACAAATAAAAGCGGGAGCTTTTCTAAAAATTGCCTCTTGAGAAAGGGCGCCAATCTCCTCATCCCAATCCACCTCTTCTGTTATTCTGACAAGCTCCCTCTTTTCCTCAAGCAAATTGAGAAATTCTCTTAAATCTTTAAACGCCATTTTTCTGTAACCTCTCTTTTTTTCTAAATAATATTGTCAATTTTTAACCATAAAGAACATTTTTTGAGTTCCCTGAATTCTTTGGGTTTTTTGGTTAACCCAAAGAATTCTATAAAATCAAGGAACCCTGTAACTCTAATCAAAACCTCTTTCCGTCCCAGGGTTTTTTAAGATTCATATCCTCTGCCATAATCTTGTAG
>JAXHUS010000216.1:0-5765 GCA_034189305.1 Thermodesulfobacteriota bacterium
GGAAGTGCATACAGTCCCAAAAACCGTTACCAGACATACCATAGCCGAGGAGGATGAAAATATAGGCCGGATTCTTTTGGTCGAAGACTACCCGACTAATCAGCAGGTAGCCTTAAAGCATTTGCAGAGTGCAGGTTATCAGGTTGATCTGGCAATAAACGGAAAATATGCAGTGGATGCCTTTAAACAGAAACGTTTCGATTGTATCCTGATGGACATACAGATGCCGGAAATGGATGGTTTTGAGGCAACCGCAAAGATCCGCGCCCATGAAGAAAAAAGGCATAAATATAATGACTTACATCTCACCGCAGAGGACAAAACAGTTCTGTCCCCTCCGCCGGAACGGATATCAATTATCGCTATGACGGCCCATGCCATTTCAGGTTATAAAGAAAAGTGTATAAACACGGGAATGGATGACTTTATTTCAAAGCCCTTGAAGAGAAAAGAGCTTCTGGCTATGGTTGGAAAATGGATCAGGAGAGATTCTGGACACATAGAGAAACCCTGTGATGAATCCGTAAAAAAACAATCGGGCAACCGGTTGCAAGGTAAAGACAGCAGTCTACAGGACTCGGAGAATAACATTTTAAAGGAGGATACCCCGATGAATTTCGAAAGGTCCGTAGAGGAATTTGAAGGGGATAAGGATTTATTGATGGAGGTCCTGGTGGGTTTTGTTGAGAATGTCTGGGGCCAGATGGAAATCATACGCCGTGCCATATCCAATGGTGATGCTGATGTGGTCAGAAGAGAAGCACATTCCATTAAAGGTGGTGCGGCCAATATTAATGCAGACAGCCTTGCCAGAGCGGCCTTTGCACTTGAAGTTAACGGAAAATCCGGTGGATGTGAGGGTAGTACTGAAAAATTTGAAAAATTTGAAAAAGAATTTTATCGTCTGGAAGCGTATACCAGGAAAATTGGCTGATTTGTATGGCAGATTGGGTAATATCCCATATGGATGTCCTATGATTATTGAAATTCACCAACGAATAAAGGGTAACTGAATCGTTTTATAAGTTTTTATGGAAAAATAGGCAGTGAATTAACAAAAATACAGAGTAAGAAAGGAAATACAATGAGAATCCTTGTTACCGATGACGAGCTTGTCAGCAGAAAAAAGTTGCAAAAGATATTGAGTTCTATAGGAGAATGCGAGGAAGTTGAAAGCGGGAGTGATGCCATAACAGCCTTTAAGAAGGCATGGGAAAACAAGATGCCATTTGACCTTATAACCCTCGATATCTCTATGCCGGAAATGGGTGGAATAGAGACCCTGCTCAAGATAAGGACAGCAGAAAGGGGTAGGGGTATCCCAGAGGAAAACAAGGTAAAAATAGTTATGGTAACCTCCGCTGCGGATAAAGATACTATTACCTCTTGTATTCATGCTGGATGTGATGATTATATTCTGAAACCCTTTGACAAAAAAATTATAGTCAATAAGCTGATGGTTCCGGTACTTCTTGAAGAATGAAAAAAGGGAACCAGGGGAAATTTCCGCTGAAATTTTATTTTTAATAGTACAGGAATTTTCACTTTAAATAAGGTTATGCACATTACGTTTTATATCATCTTGTATTTATTTTTGCCTTTATAGACAGGTGAGACGACCGTCCTACCATCGTAGTGGGTCATGCGTCTCGCCCTGACAGTTAGAAAACAATCTTTTGAATGCAACTTAGTATTGGATCATTTTTCACTTAATTTAAATCTGCGCATCTTTATATGAAAAGAAAGAATTTAGAAGTCAGAAGGAAGAATTTGTAAAATATAATTATTCCGATTCCCTCCTGAATTCTGCCTTCTATCTTCTGTATTCTTTTTTCATGCCTGGTTGTGACCGTAGGGCATGTAGGTTTATTGTAGCGCCTTAATCTTTCTTTAAAAATATTTTTATCTAAAAAAATTCCGTCTTTGCTCTTTCCTTATCTGTCTCCATTTTATTTTATATAATTTGACTTTATTTTTTTTATTTAAAATTGTATTTATAGCAATCTATATGTAAAAATTGCTCTTCCGGTGGAATAAATTACTTTTTACCGGGAATTGCTGCTTTTTTGTATTGTTCTTAAACATCTTATATCTAAGCCCTTGGCAAAAAAAGTTCTAATGGACATTATTAATATTCCATATCAACTCTTTTATTTAGGTATACTGCTCCTTTCCGCCTTACTTATGGGTAAATTATTTGCCCGCATAGGTGTGGGGGAAATTACAGGACAAATAATCGGTGGCATGCTGGTTAATCCTTATTTCCTGATTCAATTGGGGTTTGTCTCAAAGGAATGTCAGCAGGCATTCAGCAGTTTCAAATTTTTGATGTTTGCAGTTTTCACTCTCATCGTTTTTGGCCTTGGGGAAGAAATGCATATTGAACGTATAAGAAAGGCGGGGAGGGATATTTTAATCATTTCTTTCATTCAGATAACAGGTACCTTTACATTAATTTTTATTCTGTTTTTTCTTGCGGGCATTCCATTAATTAATGCCTTAATTATTGGAACGGTCGGTGTGGCTACCGCTCCGGCCGCACTTTTTATACTCATAAAAAGGATGGGCATTGAAGGTGATTTAAGATATAAGACAACTAACATTGTTGTGTTGAGCAACGTTATCCAAATTGTAATGTTTTCAGTTTTTATGCAAATTGCTCTGGATATGGAAACAGGGAAAGTTTTAATTCCGGTTAACATTATGGTTGTAACGTTAAAAGAGATTAGTTTAGCAGCAGGAATAGGAATAATAATTTTTTGCATATTAAGATTTGCTGTAAAGGATGCAAAGTTTGAGACAATACCGGCAATCAGTAGTGAAAAAACGGGGTTAGGATTTTTACGGTTCGTTTTTGAAGATACACCCACGCCTTCTCTGGAAATATTTCTTTTGATTCTTGGGTTAATCTGCGTCGGTTCGGCAATTTCATGGAATTTAGGATTGCCTTTTTTAATTACAAGCCTTGTGGCCGGCATGCTCGTAGCGAATTTTCATACAAGGCGTGTATTTGATTCCCTATTTATAGGCAATATTACCACTCTTTTCAACCTTATCTTTTTTGCTTTGATCGGGGCAAGCCTTAGATTTGACACATATAATATTACAATATTACTTTTTGTAATATTGTATGTTTTTAGCAGGGGAGCGGGTATGTTTTTTGGCACCATGATCGGCTGCAAAATAACCAGGCAGGATTTGAAAATATCTAAATGTATGCCCATGCTTATGCTGCCGCAAGCCGGTTTGGCCGCAGTTCAGGTAGCATTTATCGGTATGACTTTATCTAAAGGAGAATTTATTTTTCAGACAGTAATTCCGGCAATGATAATTTTTGAAGTAGGGGGTATTTTATCCTCGGAAAATGCATTAAAACGATGGAAATCATGGGTTGTTGGTGAAGAAAGAATACTAAAGGGAAAAGAGGTTTTACAAAAAGAAGGCACATTGTTAAATTCCGCTTTAAAAGAACATAATATAAAAGTGCCTTTGACAGGGACAAATAAAATCGAGGTATTGAACGAAATGTTGGAATGTTTGGTAGATAGTGGAGAAATTGATAAAAAACTGAAAAATTCTTTATTTAAAGAGGTTGTTCAAAGGGAAAAAATACAGACAACAGGGATTGGTGATGGTATAGCCATACCACACATAAGAAATGAGATGGTAAATAAGATAGTCTGTGCTCTGGGTATAAAAAAGGATGAAGGTGTTCATTTTAAATCGATAGATAAAAAACCGGTGAATATTGTGTTTCTCTTTTTATCCCCTGAAAAGGAAACTATTAATCACCTGAAACTATTATCAGAGATATCCTTTATTTTGAGAAAAAAAGAAAATAGAGAGTTACTCAAGAATATGACCAATAGAAAAGAGGCATATAATTTTTTAAGGAATATTAAAATATGAAGGAATAGATGGTTTTATAGGATGGGTTTTATCCCAGATGGCATTTATCCCAAAAATTGCAGTAGCAATTTTTGGGATAAAATTATTCAATTCAATATACTATATCCCTGCGGCAGCCAGAATATCAGGAACAGAACCCTCCTTGCCTATTGCCATAATATGAACACCGTCACATACGGCTTCATCTTTTAGGGTCTTTATCATACGACCGGCAATTTCTATTCCTGTTTTTAATGCTTCTCCCTTTTTTGCTCCTGCCATTTCATCAATAAGTTCCTTTGGAACAAAAATTCCGGGAACATTGTTATTCATATATTTTGCCATACCTGCGGAAACTAAAAGCACAATACCCGCCATAATCTTTACATTGAATTTCCTGGCATATTCCATGAATTTTTTAAATCTGTCAAGGTCGTAAATTGCTTGCGTCTGAATAAATTCAGCCCCTGCTGAAATCTTTTTTTCAAATTTTAAAAGTTGAGGCTCAAGGGGGTCGGCTTCAGGGGTTACAATTGCTCCTCTGCAAAAGTTAGGCCCCTCCCCTTTTAATTCATTTCCGGCAAAATCTTTTCCCTCTTCCAGACCTTTTATCATTTGTAATAAAAGGGCGGAATCCAGATCAAAGACAGGTTTGGCGTCAGGGTGATCCCCAACAGTTACATAATCGCCTGTTAGACACAGAACATTTCGGATGCCCAGAATATAAGCTCCAAGCAGGTCCGATTGAATGCCGATACGATTTCTGTCCCTGCACGTCATCTGCAAAATCGGTTCTCCTCCTGCCTCTTTAATTAGCTTGCAAACGGGAAGGGAACCGATTCGCATAACGGAACTCTGATTATCGGTAACATTCAGCCCGTCCACCCTGTCCTTTAAAAGGTCGATATGGTGTAACATCTCATCAATTTCAACCCCTTTGGGCGGCCCAACTTCCGCTGTAATAACAAACTTTTTTGACTGGAGAGCTTCATGAAATTTCGATTTTCCCATAGATTTACTCCTCTTTATCGTAGGCTTCATGCACCCTTCTTGAGGGTGTTGTGGAAACTTTGTAATTTCTTGGATTGTGGATTTTTCGTATGTTATCAAGACGCCCCTGTTTTTCCAGGCGGCGATAAATCAATGTCCATGCACAGTCTTTATCCTTGTCCACCTCGCATTTACCGTTATTGGTTCCACCGCATGGCCCATTTAAAAGCCCCTTTGGACAAATGGTTATAGGACATATTCCGCCCGTTTCTCCCAGAACACACTGGGCACATGCCCGGCATCGTTCATCCCATAAACCCTCCTCCTGGGCGATACCTATAAAGGTAGTGTTAAGTCCGGGTAAAACCACCTTGTTTTCGTAAAGTTCCGATGCAAGCTGGACTCCCGCTCCACATGCCATAGAAAGGATAACATCGTATTTGTCCACCTTATCTTTTAATGCCTCATAATATTCTCTATCACACTGCCTCTGGATAGTATCATCCTCCACCTGGACGTCCTTTCCTTCTTTATCATACGCCATGCGAAGCTGGGAAGCAAGAATCTGTGCTTCCTTTTCACCGCCGGCCATACAAACGGAAACACATGTGCCGCAACCAAAAACAAGGACTTTAGCATACCCGTCCAGCATTGCCTTAATCTCTTCAAAGGGTTTCCTGTCCGCTACAATCATAAATTACTCCTTTTTTATTATACAATATATTATCCCAATTAAGAGTTAAGAACGAAGAATTAAGAGTTATTTTTTTTTCCTTGTTTTGATGTACTTGGAATGGAAGATAGAACGTAGTGAATAGACAGAAGGTAGTTCAGTAATATCTGCTTTATAATTCTTCATTTTTAACTTTTAACTCTTAATTGGCATT
>JAXHUS010000217.1:0-3991 GCA_034189305.1 Thermodesulfobacteriota bacterium
AAAAAATAGCTGATCAAATGGTAGAAAGAACCTATTCATATAGAATAATGAACTATTTTAAAGTCATTTTGTGTCTGTCAATAGAGATACTTTCATTAAAAATTTCAAAAGTAAAAGTTTCGCAATTGCTTAATTTAATTGATAATTTGATGAACACTAAATTGGAAATACCTTTAAATATCTCCTGCGAAACTTGAGTTATTAGTAATTTATAATTATAGGGCACATGCTTATTATATACGTAATAAAAACAGGAGGAATAATAAATGAATCCAACTGCTGCCTATTCCAAATACCAGAAATTTCAGATTACCGGACAGAAGGATCAGGGAGAAATGGTTCTTATGCTTTATGGAGGGGCACTAAAATTTTTATATCAGGCAGAAAAATATTTAGAAGAAAAGGATATTGAATCTGTTCATAATAATCTTATCCGTGCGGAAAAAATTATAAAAGAGCTTATAAGTACATTAAATATGGAGGCAGGGGAGATTGCCCATAACCTTCTTTCTCTTTATGTATATATGGACAGGCGGCTTTATGAGGCAAATTCAAAAAAGGACATTCAGGGAATAAAAGAGGTTATAGAACTTTTAAATGAGTTGAAAGGTGCCTGGACAAAGGCAATACAAAATTTAAAAGAAAACGATGAGGAACATAGGACAGTAAAAACCGAAACTGAAAAAGTCAAAGGAACTTCCTTTGATGTTCAGCAAAAAAATAACTTAAGAATAACATGTTAAAGGAGGGTAAGGAAAATATGGGAATTGTTACTGTAAAGAAAAATTATATGAACCGTTTTAAATGCAAAAATTGTGATAATATTTTTTTTACCACTATAAATCCTGATAGGTTAGAAAGGGAAAAAAAAGATTTTATTAAAATTCCCTGCCCGGAATGCTCTCAAATCGGAGTAAAATGGTTGGCATATGAAGATGGAACAATTGCTAAAATAAGATTTAATATGTCTTAAAGTGAATTAAGTCAACTGAAAGTGCCCCATCTATACCAAAAATTGCAGTAGCAATTTTTGGTAAATTCATACCTTTTTATCAAAAAATTTATTAAAAATTGCAGGAGACTTTATATATGTTTCAAAAATTTTCTGGCCTTTTTTAAAAACAGTCAGTTCTTTTTTAACCTTATCCCTTAAAAGGAAAGCTTTATTTTTATTCTCAAGTTCAAAATACAGAATTTCTTCGATAATATTTTTATTCTCTTCTTCTAAAAACTTATAGGCATTTTCTTCACCGGCAAAATGTGTTTGCTCTGATTTTTTACGGGATAACCTGCCTTCAAACTCCATAATCCTACAGGCTAAATTTTCCCTTAACCGCAAGAGTTTTAAAATGGTCTTTACATCCTCCCTTTCTAATTTTATTGAAATTTCTTTTGTAAGGCTTAAAAACTCTTTTAAGGAATCATTTAATTTTTTAAGGCTCTTAAAATAGCGAGACAAAGGAGATATTTTCATAAAATCCGTTGCTAAACATATGCTGTAACTTTTAACTTACTTTAGTCACTCTCAAATAGTATCCTTTCACAACATTCTTCCTTTGTCAAGGATATTCAGAACATGGAATTATTTTAATTAAGACAATAAGCCCAAAAAACGGATTTTATTAAAAAACATTTTGGACGAAGCATAAAGGGGATTTTGCAACTGCATCTCTTGACATATGAATTTTTAAAAGGATGGAAAGCGGGATATAGCTAAATTTTTTTATCTAAAAAATTGCCGGAGATATTTCTAAGATAGGCATTTACCTTAAGGATTTCCTCCGGTGGAAATTCTCTAATGACCTCCCCGGAATTCGAGTCATAAACCTTTACTACCAGTGCTTTTGTTTCTTTATGCAAGGAAAAATTGCATCTAATTTTTCGGTTCAACTTACTCTTTATTTTCTCTATAAGTTCTATACTTACAGAATGTATTTTTTTTTCTATTTTTTTATCTCTTTCCCCTTCATTGATAACCCCTGGCCCAATTTCTTTTATATTTTTAGAAGGCAGTTCTGCCTTTGCCATGTTGTTCGCACTGACATTCTTTAAAACAGCTTTTATTTGGGCTTCATTATTTATATTATCAATCATTTTAAGCCCTGATTTAATTAAGGAAAATAAGCCGGCGGGGAGGAAAACCTCCCGGCCGGTTCTTTCCCTGTTTATTTAATCTACCTTAACAAACCAAGCAGCGTTTGTGGAACCTGGTTTGCCTGAGCAAGCATAGCCGTTGCCGTCTGCATTAATATCTGCTGTTTGGTCATTTCTGAAACTGCTTTTGCCATATCAACGTCTCTGATTGTAGATTCCGCTGCAAGCTGATTTTCCTCCTGTACGGCTAAGTTATTTATGGTATGATCCAGTCTGTTAATTGTACCTCCAATTCTTGCCCTTTCACTCGAGACACTCTGTATTGCATTATCTATCTGTGTAATAGCGCTCTGTGCAAGATTCTGGTCTATCATCAATACATTATCAACTCCAAGGGCCTTTGCATCCATCTGAGCTATGTAACTCCCCGTTGTTTGCCCTTCATTGGCGCCAACCTGAAAGGATATAGTCTTATCCACCACATGTAAATAACGGACTGCATCCCCGGAACTTGAAGCAAAATCAAAGGATTTGGTTGTGGTGTTCCAGGATGGCGTAACATCCACGTTGGGATCCATTTTCACATCCACTCCTTCTATTACATTATGCAAAATTCCATCTGTTACAGTATCGCTGCCAGCAAGTGTTCCTGTATGGGCATTGTACACATTTACCGTCATGGCGCTGCTGTTATAGTCGGATGGGTCCTGAACTGTAGCCAGACTTAAGGCATTCAAAACATTTTCATCCGCACTGAAATAAAGTTGACCATCCTTTCCCTGCCATGATGAGCGGATTACAATCGTGCCCTGGACTGCTTCATCTGTATTGGCGGTTGCCGTGCCCACAAAGGAGGCCACATTTGAATCAACATTGGCCACGTCAGTCGCCATACCCATACCGCCATCAACAACTGACGTTGTAATTGCAGTCTTTATCTTATCCACAACATCAAGCAGAGTATCTCCGCCGTCGATATATATCTTTGTTGAGCTGCCCTTTTGATTATATAGAGTTATATATTTGCCGTTATCTCCAAGGACGAAATTTCCGTTTGCATCATAGAAACGATCGATATCACTAAGTTTTGTTTGACCCATAGCTACTCCCTGAGTACCGGTAACATCAAAGGTTGGATCATAGCTTCCGGAGGCAGTAAGGTAACCGGCGGTTATATCAACGGTGCCGAACCTGAATTCCCCTGTTGTCGAATTAAGGTAACCGACGGTATGCTGTGTAATTGTATTTTCTGTTGCCCCAGCAGAATAGTAAAAGATAGGGCCATCCTTACTTATATTATTATATGAAGTTAAGGAAGTGGATACTGTAAACTGGTAACTCTCATAACTTGTAGATGCTGATGTGTTTCCGTTTATTCCAATCAAAAACTTGTCCCCTGATGTTAAAGTCATATTTGCTGAAACTTCAAAGGTAAAATTACCCGCTGCAAAGGAACCTATTGTAATATCGGCCGAACCACCAGCTGCAACTGAACCGGCATACCATGTTTGCCCCTCGTCTGTAGATACTTTCACTGTCACTGCCCCGCAAGAAACAAGGCCTCCATTGGTAACCTCCATCATCAAATAACCGCTTGTTTTAGCCGCTGATATAGCCAAGGTTTCAAAAGCTGTAATCACATTGGATGTTGACTGGAGATAGGTTCCTAAAAGTGTGGCAGTTCCGGTAACAGCGGCATCAATAGTATCATCTATATCTATGCTGTAGCTTGTGCCGACAATCATATTTTGAGCATCGGAGATGTTTGTAATACCCGATAAATTGGTCTGTCCGCCGGAGAGAGTGCCGGCAGCAGTGCCAATTACTGTAAACAAGTTACCTTCAGCGGAATCCACGGTAGTATTTTCACGAACCGTCCAGGAATTAGGGGCTGAAC
>JAXHUS010000218.1:0-9326 GCA_034189305.1 Thermodesulfobacteriota bacterium
GTTCGCTATTTAGAATAGCTCTGACTATTAAGGAAGGTTGAGTAATAAGGGGCAGTTCCGGAACCTTTCCCCAGACCCTCTTAAGATGTGGGGTAATCAGTTGTCTGCCTGGAAAGGTAAGCAGCTTGAATCTATCCGCTCCTATCTGTTTTTTTCTTAATTCCGGGTCAACAGGTATAACCGGAGGGATTGACCTGTTATCCATAAGTTTGGTATTAGGACCAATAAGCTCTTCACCACCTTCAATATCAATGTTTCCTGTCAGAGCTGCCAGAATCCACCTTGCATGAAGAATGCGGTAGCAGCTTTCCTGCTGTTCTACCCCCATCCCCTCTACCATTGCGCCGGGTCGTGTAGCTGCATATAAGCGGGCTGCTTCTCTGACTTTTTCAGCAGGTACCTCTGTTATTCCGGCCATTTCTTCAGGATTGAACTGTTCCACCCAGGGCACCAGCTTGTCAAATCCATGGCACCATTTCTCTACGAATTCCCTGTCATATAAACCTTCTTTAATTATCACATTGACCATACTCATAAGCAATGCAGTATCTGTACCCGGCCTCAGCCTGAGCCATATATCAGACTTAACCGCAGAACCGGTCCGCCTGGGGTCGACTATGATCAGCTTTGCACCATTTTTTATCGCCTTACGCATATTATTATAGGTGATGGGTCGGGCATTTGCCGGTTCCGCTCCCAGCAGGACAATACATTTGGTGGTCGGCCTCACTGAATAATGGGGGTACATCCCCACCAAGCAAAAGGCCACTGAACTGCGGGGAACCATGCAGACATTTCCGGCACTTATGGAATTCATAGGGGAGCCCAACTGCAGAAAGAAGCGATTGATTGGATTTGCTTCTGTCCGGTAACTTGTTCCACGGGTAAAGGCAATGGATTCCGCGCCATACTTATCCTTTACCGCGATTAACTTATCAGCTATTTCGGTAAAGGCCTGGTCCCATGATATGCGATTCCATTTCCCTTCACCCCTCTCACCAGCTCTTTTTAAAGGGAAGTTAACCCTATCCGGATGGTAGAACCATTCAATAGCAGCCATAAATTTGGGACAGGCTTTTGTTGGAGGAAACCCCTTTCTGGGCCAATCAGGATCATCCTCGGCCTTTATAAGTCGACCATCCTTTACATGCAAAAGCACTCCACATTCACCCTTGCACCAGGTGCATACCGACTTTTTTATTTCAGTTTTTTCTGACATTATCAACCTCCTTTATATGTTGGAATTTAACGTTAATTATCTTACTTTGTAACATTCAATTTACATTTGAATGCATATTTCTATCGATAACAGTGGAAAAATTTTTAAGATGATTTTATATTTTCTTTATAATGGCGTTTATCCCTTTAGTTAAAAGGCATATCTTATTTTAACTAAGAGAATAATTATCTGTACCTTAAAAATGAAAGCTAATTTAATGGTTTATTTTGCAAATTTAATGCCACCAATAAAATCAACGTGGAATGTCAACGGGACGTGCGCCAAAATTATCATAAACACCAGGGGATATTTCTTTTAGAGGTATGACTAATAGTAATACAAGCAACATTAGAACTGCTCCCAACCAGCCTACATATACAAAGCCTAAACTTCCAAAAATAATGCCGGATAATGTGGGGAAAATGGTCGGCCCTGTGTTAGAGGCTATTAAAAAGAGGGCCATTGTTTTCCCTCTTTCTTTTGGGTGGGTGGTATCCGCAATTATGGTAGAAGCGGCATTATTGATGGCAGTAAACCCAAACCCTACAGCAAAGAATATGAGTATAAGATAGACTATATCTATTGTATAGGACGCAAATACAATAGCTACCATTGAAATTAAAGCCCCAGAGAAAATCATTTTTTTTCTTCCAAATTTATCCGATAATTTGCCAATAGGAAAAGACATTACAATCATACCCACACCCATTATCATAAGCAGGATACCGACCCAGGTCATACTATAACCCCACGCAGTTAAAATAACCGGAGTTAGAACTAAAAGAAACAGGCGGGGTCCATGCACTAATACCCGGGACCAGAATTGTACTTGAATGGGATAAAGTCTGAAAATTTCGATTAAGCCCCTGGGTTTCAATTCTTTTTTTTCATTTTTAAATGAATTCACTGGTTTTAAGTTTGGATAATATTCCTCAAGGGTGATTCCTATTTTCAGGGGATCCGAATGGGTCAAACAAAGACATATTAAACCAACAATCTCAAATAAACTTGCTATTAAAAATGTAGCTATAAATCCATAATAATCGGCAATTACACCTCCTAAAAACGGCCCTGTTAAAAATCCGAAATACATACCTAAAAAAACAAAACCGGCTGCCTCTCCTTTCCTGTTCGGGGGAAACATATCAAAAACTGAGAGTTCAAAGAGAAAATTCCCTCCCAAACCTAATCCAATAATAATATACCCCAGAAGATACATGGACCACGAACTAATAGATACAGCCCATGCAGTAAAAACAAGCCCTCCAAACATTAACCCAATACTAAACATGGCGCAGGGCTTCCTCCCTGCTTTATCCGCTATTTTCCCCAGAGGTATGGCAATAAGTGCCCCTGCCAACCCTAAAAGGGATAAAGGAAGACCAATTAATTCTTTCCTTCCCGTAATTTCCAACGCAATTTTTGAACAAATTGGAAGCCCACATTCAAATCCAATAAGTAAACAAGAAAATGAAACGGTAAATAACAAGACATTTCTTTTAATTATCGGTGGGAGTTCATTTTCTCTTGTTTTCATCTCTTTTACTGATGATAGACCAAGTTTTAAACCTGAAGAAATTAAACTAAAGGGTTGACAAAACTTTTAAAATTGTAATAGATACAAAAAATATTCCATAGAATCCCATATAAAAATTCTAAAAACTGTATTGCATAGTATTGCGTTAAATAAAAAATAATTACTTTTTTACGGGCATTAAAGGGCAATGCACATAAGAAACAATTTCAGTGGATAATATTTTTATAAGGGTATCTAAGATAAATAATTTATAAGTTTCTTTATAATTATCAAATTATATAAAAAATAGTAAGTATTGTTTGTAAAAATCGTTATTGAAATGTTTTTTTAATAAAATCATTTAATAATTACTGTACATAATTGCTACATTTAATTAGAATCAATTATAACTATTATAATGAACAAATATGTACAATATAGCTACATGTATTAAATGGGCACATTACTAAAAAGATAGATGAAAAAATTTAAACTTCTCCCAGGATAAAAAGCTTAATTTATAATCAGAGGAGATGTTTTATGTATTTAAAACCCACAGCCTTAAAAGATATATTGATCAAAGATTATCCTGCCCTCTCGAATAGCTCTACTGTTGCTGAAAGCCTTTCCCTGCTTGTTCAAAATAATCTGAAAGCAATACCAATCATAGATAAAAGTTCTCATATAATAGGAATGATAACAGGTCCTGATATACTAAAATTTGTTGCAGAGGGAAAAGACATTAATCATAATATATCTGATGATCTGCTTAAAGAAATTTTTATAGCCAATGAAAATTCTTCCATTTTTGATACATGGAAAAGCCATACCATTATTTCTCCTATAATAGGTGCCGTAGATTCTCATAATAAATTCTCCGGAATAATTACTGAAGGTGATTTACTCAATGCTTATCAAAAACAATTAGATTTTCTCCTGGAGGAACTCCAGCTTATTCACAATTCTGCTTATAACGGTATGATTGTTGTCGATAAAAGAGGAATTATACGAATGTTTAATACAATAGCTGAAACAATTTCTGGTGTTATGGCGAATGAAGCATTGGGAAAAGAAGTTGAACAGATAATCCCCGGGCTTGATTTAATGAAAGTAATACAATTACAGAAACCTGAAATTAATCAAAAGTTAAAGATAGGGACATATTCAATCCTTCTCAATAAAACCCCCATTATTTATAATGGAGAAGTGCTTGGAGCCATAGGAGTATTTCAGGATTTAACCCAATTAGAATCTACCTTTAAAGAACTGAATGATTTAAAAGCGGTGACAAAAACTTTGGAGATGATTTTTGAAAGCGCATTAGAAGCTATTGTTGTAGTTGATAAAAATTGTAATATACTTTACTGCAATCAAAAATATGCTGATTTTTTAAAGACCCCCAAAAGTGAGGTTATAGGCAAACCTATTACCCGGTTGGCCAGGAAAAGTAAACTTAATCAAACAATTAGTACCGGAATTGCAGAAATAGGAAAGACGCTTAAGGTAAATAATAACAAAACCCTTGTAGTTAACAGAATTCCCCTCAAAGACAATTATGGTAAGATTATAGGTGCCGTTGGTGTAACTATATTTAAAGATATTGATGAATTAAAAGATATTGCTCAAAAATTTAAGTTATTGGAAACAAGGGTTAAGCTTTATAAAAAAGAATTGGAGAATATACGGTCGACCAAATTTACCTTTAGAAACTTTATTGGCAAAAGTAGAGTAATAAAAGAGATTAAAAAAACGGCAATTATCGCAAGTAAAACTGCTTTGCCTGTCTTAATTATCGGAGAAACTGGAACCGGAAAAGAATTGCTGGCACATGCTATTCATCAATATAGCCCCAGGAAAGAAAAGGATTTTATAGGTATCAATTGCGCTGCTATTCCAAAAGAACTTTTGGAATCAGAGTTGTTCGGCTATGAAAAAGGGGCATTTACAGGGGCTCGCAGTAAAGGAAAACCGGGGAAATTTGAGCTGGCCGATAAAGGAACTTTATTTCTTGATGAAATTGGAGATATGCCTTTAGAAATGCAGGCAAAATTATTAAGAGTACTCCAGGAAAGGGAAATAGAGAGGGTTGGTGGAATAAAACCAATAGAAGTAGACTTTCGTTTAATAGCGGCAACTAATCAGGATATTGAAGATATGGTAAAAATAGGTAAATTCCGAGGAGACCTGTTCTATCGATTAAATGCAATAAAAATAAATCTGCCGCCTTTGAGGGAAAGAAGGGAAGATATTGGCGTATCAATCAATCACTTCCTGAAAAATAAAAGTAAAGAAACTGGTAAAATCGAGATAACCCATGAAGCTGCCAATCTATTAACAAATTATAACTGGCCGGGTAATGTCAGAGAATTAAATAATGTTTTAGAAACTACCTTAAACTTTATTGAAAATAACAGAATTGACATAAAACATCTGCCATCATACATTACAAATTTAACAAGAAAATCGGGGATAATATCCCCTTCAAACATTAAAAGCCTGTCCGATCTTGAAAAAGAAGCCATATTAAAGACAATAAAGTTTACAAAAGGGAATATGGCAAAATCTTCTAAATTATTAGGAATTCATAGAACAGTACTATATAAAAAGCTAAAAAAATATGAATTTAACATCTTGCTTGACTCAATAAGAAGAGAATAGAATCTTTTTATACATATTAAACTTGCCTGATATTTATCCATTTTTAAGACTCTAAAGTTTTTAAGTTAAAAAGCCGATAATTCTTTTAAAACTGTAATTTTAACATGCGTAAAGCAATTTTTTTGATGGAGGTGATTTCATAGTGAAAATTAAAGATGTTATTGATAGGGAGGAACTATTATCATTAGTGGATGGGGATATGGAACTTTTATGTGAGCTTATAGATTTATTTATGGAAGGTTGCCAAAAACATATGTCTGACATTGAAACTGCGATTATAAAAAAAGACAGCAGCGGATTATACCACTCTGCTCATGCTCTAAAGGGTTCAGTTGGAAATTTTGTATCAAATGAACCGTTCAATATGGCTTTTGAACTTGAAAAAATGGGTAAAGATGAAGATTTTTCCGATTCTATCAAAGCCTATAAAACTTTGGAGGAGGAAATAGATATATTTAGGCAGAATCTGGAATTAGTTAAAGAGAACGGTTTTTTTTAAAAACATTAAACATCTGCTGAAATTGAGGTGGATAAAATATAATAATGACAGGTTTTCAGAAAAAAATATAGAAACAAGGAATTATGTAGAAGTTCAGATGGTTAAGAAATAAGTTGTCAGGTGGGCTTTTTATGCGAGAATTCCATTGGCCGAAATATGTACACACCTAAAAAATTCTAATCTTTTAAATTCGGTGTGTCTAACGGATATTTATCAAATAAAACAAGTTTTTCTTTGACTTTTATAATCCATTTAAGTTAATTTATATAAATTTAAAAAGAATAAAGTGGAAATGAAAAAAGGTATCCTTCTATTTTATTTTACGGTTTTTTTTCTATATTCAGTTTGTGGATATGCAATAGATAAAAACCTTAATAATAAAATGTCCGATTCTACTGCATCACCAATTAACTCGAATGAGAATGTTCAAGAAAATTTTCCCGACGATCCTTTTGGTTCAGAAGGAAATGAGGATCCGATAAAAGAATTTTTAGAGATTCCCGACCCCTTTGAATCTTATAATCGGTTTATGTTTGCCTTTAATGATAAATTATATTTCTATTTTTTAAAACCCACTGCAAAGGGCTATAAAAAAATAATTCCGGAATTTGTCAGGACAAAAATTGGAAACTTTTATAAAAATGTTAAAATGCCCGGCAGGTTATTTAATTGTCTTTTTCAGGGTAAAGGAGAAGAGGCGGCAAAGGAATTTGAGCGTTTTACAATAAATTCAACCTTTGGATTTGGGGGGTTTTTCGATGTGGCAGGAAGTTACTTTAAACTTGAACCAGCCGATGAGGACTCTGAACAGACATTGGGCAGCTATGGTATGGGCCCGGGATTTTATGTAGTAAACCCCTTTTACGGACCATCAAGTTTCAGAGGATGTATAGGATTACTTTTTGATTCCCTCCTTAACCCCCTTAACTATATTCATATTTTCGCCGATCCTTTTATTCTACCATCCCTTGAATTTCATGAAAGGGTAAACTTTACATCCTTTCATATAGGAGAATATGAGAATTTTAAACGGAACTCCTTGGCACCATATGCGGCCCTTAGAGATGCATATTTTCAAAACATACAATCTAAAATAAAAAGATAAGACATCCTTCTTGAGAATACAATACACCATCTCAAAAGATAGTCCCAATAATGTTCGTATAGAAATCAAAGATTCAGAAAATAATAATAAAGAATCTTTTCCCATTACTAACTACTGCAATAGTTGGGAAGATCTGGAGAAAGAACAGGAATTAGTGAACTATATTTTTACAACACAGAATATCTTTAAACCCCCGGCTTCTCTTTTTTCTTATCGATATAACGAAACTGAAAAAATTCTGGAATAATTTTCTTCTCATTCCCTGTTATTTGAAGGGTTAAACAATGACAACTTTTCTTCCTCTATTTCGATCTTTGCGACCGGAGCAATGGGTAAAAAATGTGGTGATTTTTGCGGGTGTTATTTTTGCTCAAAAATTTTTCTATCCAGACTATCTTTTAAAAACAACCTGTGCCTTTATCCTATTTTCTCTGACTTCAGGAGTTGTATATATATTTAATGACATAATTGATTTAGAAAGGGATAAAAATCATCCTGTAAAAAAATTTCGACCTCTGGCAAGGGGGGAACTCAAAATATGGCAGGCTGCTTTATTTGGTGGAAACCTTCTTTTATTCTGTCTTATTTTGTCCTTTTTATTATCTCAAAATTTCTTTTTTGTAGTAATCTGGTATTTGTTATTACAGATGCTTTATACAATAAGCTTAAAAAAAATTGTTATACTTGATGTTTTTGCAATTGCATGCGGTTTTGTTCTGAGGGTAATAGCCGGAGCGCAAGTAATAAATATTCCAATTTCTTCATGGCTTTTAATTTGTACTATGCTTCTTGCCCTTTTTTTGGCTTTAACTAAAAGGAGACACGAACTTATTCTCTTAAATAATAATTCCGGTTTTCATAGAGAGATTCTTAAAGAATATAGTGTCTCCCTTTTAGATCAGATGATTATTCTGGTCGCCACTGCGACTGTTCTAACTTATATTTTATATACAATGGCTCAAGAAACTGTGGAGAAATTTTCTACTGATAATTTAAAATATACAATACCCTTTGTTCTTTATGGAATTTTCCGCTACCTCTATTTAATACATCAAAAGGGCCAGGGTGGGCGTCCTGAAAAAGTTCTATTAAGTGATGTGCCTTTGCTTATAAATATTTTTTTATATGGTTTAATTGTCTTATTTATTTTATATACACATTAAAAATAGGAGATAAAGTTGGCATCTAAAGTAGCGGTTCTTAAAACGTCGCCACAGACTGTTCTTTCAGACTATAAAAGGTTGATGCACCTGGCAGAACATAAAAAATACCTTCCGAAAGATAAGGATACAGCCCTTAAAATTAATATTTCCTGGCATTACTTTTATCCGGCCTGCTCCACAACCCCCTGGCAATTAGAAGGTGTTATACAAACTTTGCTGGATGATGGTTATTCTCCCGAGCTGCTTCACGGATGCCATAACAAAACCGTAGTTGTAAGCGCTAAAAAGGGCGAAATTGCCAATAAACACAAGCCTATATTAGAAAAATATGCCTTAAGAAATATTCACCTTTATGAAGGTGAGCAATGGATAAATTATGAACCAAAGGGGAAGATGAGGGCATTATCAAAGATTTTTCCCGATGGCATTCAGATACCAAAACGTATGGTGGGAGAAAATATTATTCATCTCCCTACAATGAAGACCCATGTTTTTACTACCATGACAGGCGCCATGAAAAATGCCTTCGGGGGACTTTTACATGAAAAGCGTCACTGGACCCATTCTGTCATTCATGAAACATTAGTCGATTTACTGGTAATTCAAAAAGAGATTCATAACGGGATATTTGCGGTAATGGATGGGGTTTTTGCCGGGGATGGTCCGGGTCCCAGGTGTATGGTTCCCCATATAAAAGAATATATACTGGCAGGGGCGGATCAGGTAGCAATTGATGCAATTGCGGCTAAAATGATGGGGTTTGATCCGCTATCCATAAAATTTATAAGGATGGCACATGAAGATGGATTGGGCTGTGGCGATCCACGGGAAATAGAAATTGTAGGTGAAGATATTTCCAAAATAAATTTTAGTTTTTCAAAAAGTGAAAATACTTTTGCAAGTCGTGGACAGAAATTGATTTATTGGG
Source organism: Thermodesulfobacteriota bacterium (assembly GCA_034189305.1). Classification (GTDB taxonomy): domain Bacteria; phylum Desulfobacterota; class WTBG01; order JAXHUS01; family JAXHUS01; genus JAXHUS01. The sequence continues at coordinate 9,089 of JAXHUS010000218.1, forward strand.
GATTTTTAAAACCTTTTGAAAAATTTCTGCTGCGAAGTTTCATCACTCCATGGTCATATATTGCTTCAATAATTTATCATGATTTTTACTGGTACAGGTTTGTCGGAAAAAGAAGGGTTAATAAGATTTTAGAAACAGAATGGGGGAAACTCTTTTCTTCTTATTGAAAGGTTTTTAAAATGAAAAATTATTCGATTCTAGCCCTGGCTATTTTTTTTAATGCCAGTGCAAATATTTT
>JAXHUS010000219.1:0-3342 GCA_034189305.1 Thermodesulfobacteriota bacterium
TCTATTTCTGCAATCTTTCCCCCTTTTATCTTAACCTCCATACCGCAGCCAAAAGAACATAAACTGCATCTGGTTTTAAATGCTTCCTGCCCTTTTTCCTCAAGGGCAAAAATACTTTTTTCAAAAAAGGGATTAAGGGTTAGAGAGGAAAAGAATCCAACGCCACAAAATTTTAGAAAGTTCCTTCTGTTTATCTTCTCTGTCATATCCGGTCTCCTATTTTCGTAAAAGTTCACCGTTCACCGGTAAAAAACAGTTAACAGCAAACGTTTACATATCATCAAATCATGTCATTACTTTGGATAGAGAGGTGAACTATTATCTATTTTCCTCCGCCAGGTGCTATGTGCATAATTTGTAAAGCTCCCTGCTTAAAAATGATGTCCAGGATATTTTTATGCTTCTCATTGGTTTTTGCAAAGTCGAATGTATCTGTGACTTTCTTCCATATATCCTGATTTGCCATTTCTTTATGACAGGCATTGCATGAATTCACCATATTTATCCTTCCCAGCTCTTCCTTATTAAAGGGCCTTGCCTCAAGTGATGCAGTTTGTTGGACAGGGACCCCCTCTTCTGTAACCATCCTTTCCAGAGAAAAATTTATGGGCCAACCCTGTGCCGAACTGTTTATAAGATTGGAACCAAATCCAAGGGCATTTGGATTTGAATGACAATATTCACATGAAAGGGATTTTCTATTTGTGGTATGGGGATTTACCGGTTCAATGGAAAGACCCCACATGCCCGATTTATGCTTAAATACCTTATTTTGAGTCAGGATTTCCCCCTCTTTACTTATATGGGTAAAAAAGCTCTGATAGAAAGGAATGAAGGGGGAAACATTTTTTCTGGAATTAATGCCCATTATTGGATTTTCCCATCTTAAAAAAGTGAAATCATAGTTCCATAGGGAAGGTACGGGTTTTATTATAGCATCCTCGCCGGTTCCTTCGAGCCAGTCCAGGGGAGCATTTTTTCTGTCATCCCTTTGAAAATGAAAGCCATAAAATTGTTGAGCAATTTGTGAATGGCAGCTGTAACATTCAAGGGTATTTCTATCGTTTATTTCCTTAAGATGGGCGGGAATTTTCATGGCTTCATTTAAAACGCCCCTATCCATCAATTTATCAATCTGTCGCACAGGAAACCGTCTGCCAGTTGTTTTAGAAGTAAGGATCAAGTCCTCCCCTTGGTATGAAAGATTGGGGAGTCTTTCGCCTTTTCTGGTTTTAAGGGTTGGCGGGGCATAGGGGGTACCGTGGCAGCTCTCACAGGTTACAGATACTTCGTTTTCCATACGGTTATAGATGTTTCCATCCCCATGAAGCTCTTTTGTGGTATGGCAGTCGATACATGAAAGACCTTTTTCACAATGAATATCAGGCTTAATATGAAATACATTTTCCCCGTATGCCTTTGGGGTTTCTTTAATCCCGGCCCCTGTTCGACTGACTAAAAGTCCGGTATACGAAAATCCGATTCTTGCCCCTTCTTTGTTATGGCAATGAAGACACTGCTCATCCGGTATTTTTACAGTTATTTCATGTTTTACAGGATGTCCGGGTGAAACTTTCGACAGGGTAGGATCCTTAGATATACTTAACCCATTTTCTGCGTATGGAACATGACAGGCATCACATCCTCCTCCCCTATAAAATCCCGGTAATTCTTCCCCCCTTGTCCATAAATGACATTTTAGACAACTGTTTCGCAACAGACTGTCCGAAGGAATCTCAGGATCCTCCGGCAGCTTCTTAAGTTCCCTGACACTTGTTATATCCATCTTTGTCCCACTGCCAATACTTTTTACATCTCTTGTGCCGTACTCTGCCTTTTTATTTTCCTGAGCATTCCATAGATAGCGGGTTGCAGTAATTTCACCGGCAGCGGTACTCATTATGTTTCTTAATGATCTTTGAACATGGTTTCTCTCACCTCGGGATACAACTCTCGAAATTTTTTTAACTCCGGGAATCAATCCTTCTACGTCCTTTCGCATAATCCCATTATCATCATGACATTGTCCGCAGGTAAATCTGATTACCCGGTAATCACCGGAATGGACAATCATATCTTTATGGGCCAGTTCTTTTGTATTTGCAGTCTCGTCTCCCTTATGACAAACAGTACATTTTTTATCCGCTCCCCATGCTTCCGCCATTCTTTCGTTTATCACCTCAATTCCTTCATGGCAGGCAAGACACCCCTTTTCCTTCGCAAGTTCAGTGTCCACCTCTTCATAACTTCTGATTGTATAGGTTAATCTCTTTTCGGGTATTAAAGGAGGAATATCTATTCCCTTAAGTTTTTTTTCTTTTTCAATCAAAAGGGGTTCTTTTATTGCCTTCCCCTTTTTTACCGTCTCCCCTTTATTTTCCTTTGCATCACTTGAAAGAATAAGAAAAAAACATGAAATTATAATCAATTCCACTATGAAGCAACCTTTTTTCATTTATTTTGCCTCCCTAAATTTATTATTAGTGCAATAGTCAATAGTCATTTGTTTTTTGCATCAAATTCATTCCGCTTCTTCCATACGGGGTTTTTCACCAACATAATATTTTTCAGGATAATTTTCATCAACCAGAGATAACATATAAATTGTCAATGCTTTTGCATTAAAATCGTCCATTTTGTAGTTCGACATTTTTGAATCTTCTTGAAAGGTTGTTGTATCCTTAAAGTGAAGGTACAGCCATTCTACCAGTGCCCTTTCTCCTTTATAGTCTCCCCAGACAAATTCCTGAGGCTCTTTTGATGCCACTTTTGTAAGGTCGGGGCCTGCTGCGCCTCCTGTTTTATATCTTTTGTGACAGTTTATACACCCGTAAAATTCAAATAATCTTTTTCCAACGGCAAGTAAGGGGGCGCCTTCAACAAATGTTTCAAAATGACATTTGCCGCAGGAAGCCTGAACATAATCTCTCTTAAATACAGGATTATGCCAGTGGGACACGTTCCCATGGGCTGCCTTCTTTGTTGTTGCAAGTCCCTGTCCACCATGGCATATACAGCATCCGTATTTATTAAGCTTGTGTTCCGACAGAACAGGAGAGTGATATTTATATGGAATTTTATCATCTTTAAAATCCGGGTTATCCACACCTGCATGACAGGTGGGACAGCGTTCTATTATCCCCAGTTCGGGAATTATTATCTGCCTTATACCTATCCCTTCCTCTAAAATTGCGGTCCTTTCCTCATCGGTTTTAGCGCGATCCAGGGCCATTTTTTGAAAGGTCACCTGATAATCTCTCCATTCGGGATTCATTTCTGTGTGTAAGAACAATGCCGTTATAAGAAAAAATAGTATGCTGGAGAAGATAAACAATTTATTAA
>JAXHUS010000022.1:0-3717 GCA_034189305.1 Thermodesulfobacteriota bacterium
ACAACAATAAGCACAGCAAGACTTGGATTCGCAAACTCTATTTCATGTATTATTGTAGCATTAATAGCACCTGTACTTGGTGCTATCGCTGATATAGGAACACTAAAAAAGAAGTTTCTTATGTTTTTTGCATGTATAGGTATAGTGATGACCCTCTCTTTATATCTTATTTCAGAAGGAAACTGGATTACAGCCATGCTGGTATACATAATTGCCACCCTTGGCTTCTCAGGAGGAAATATTTTCTATGATGCACTTATAACCCTTGTTGCATCTAAAAAGAAGATGGATTGTGTTTCCGCTCTGGGGTATTCCCTTGGGTACCTTGGTGGCGGTATTCTTTTTGCGTTCAATGTCTGGATGACTGTATGCCCTAAAACCTTTGGATTTTCCCATGCTTCTGAAGCTATACGCTTTTCATACTTGACTGTGGGTATCTGGTGGGCTGTATTTTCAGTCCCTCTTTTTCTATTTGTAAAGGAAGAAAAACATTACAAAAAATGCAATGGCAATACAATAAAAGGAGGACTTATTCAACTTAAAGAAACCTTTAAGGAGATTCGCCGTTTGAAAACCATATTTCTTTTTCTTCTTGCCTACTGGTTCTATATGGACGGTGTGGATACAATTGTACGAATGGCTGTAGATTATGGTATTTCCATTGGATTTAAAGCAAATGACTTAATTATTGCCCTCCTCATCACTCAATTTGTGGGCTTTCCATCTGCTTTAGTATTTGGTTATTTAGGGGGTAAAATCGGAACGAAAAACTCCATATATATTGCTATTTTTGTGCATCTTGTCATTTCAATATGGGGAGCTTTTATTAGAAGCAAAACGGAATTCTATGTCCTGGCGGGAGTTGTCGGATTGGTGCTGGGTGGAATTCAAGCATTAAGTCGTTCATATTATGCAAAGATAATTCCAATGGATAAATCAGCAGAATACTTCGGTTTTTACAATATGATAGGAAAGTTTTCAGCTGTAATTGGACCTTCCCTTATAGGCGGAATTGGACTTTTTATAAAAAAAATTGGTTATTCCGCTAATATTGCTTCAAGAGTAAGTATTATGTCTATTGCATTGCTTTTTATTACCGGCGGAATTTTATTATATTGCGCAAAAGCGGAAAAAGAATAAAAGCCCTTTAAACAGATTAAATTTTTTTTATCCTGATTGAGGTCCATTCAGTTAATCAATATTCCCTCAAATTATATCCTTATCCTTTTCTGTTAGCACTTTTCATCACCCATCTTAACGTTATGGATTTTTAAAAAATCAAATTCTCATGCTATATATTTTGCAAAGGTTTCTACATGCATCTTTATTTTATAATCATCGCTAGGGATGCCGGTAATATTTATTCTGCAACGGTTCCCGGATAATACCGGATATAAATGAGCTCCGTATAATCCCTCTGCAGCATTTTCCAATACCCTTGGGTTACGGAACAATCCTGCAAAATCATTAGAGAAAAGTTTCTCAATCGAAGTTTCCTTTGCAAAACGCAGCCATCTTCCCTCGGCATCAGCCATACGCTGCAAAATTTTTAGATGTTCATCTTCAAGCTTATTTAAGCTTTCTACCATCGCACGAGCCAAACCGCGAGTGGATGGATGCTCGAATGAACTCCCGCGTGCTCTAATTAAAGTGTTGAGAATTTGTTGGGCTTTTGGCCGTTGTTTAGGTTCTGGAATATATAATAATAGGAAACCGGCTGGCCGAAGTGCAAAGCTACCGAATGATTTAGTCGGGCTTATTGCAAGTATGAAACTGGTATTACTATCAATAAATGGCTTAAGATTATGATTATAGCTGTTTTTCATGACGGAGTCATAACTTTTCGAACTAGTATCGCGCGCATATTCAAATCCGGAATATGCCCTGTCAAGCAGCAAAATTTTTCCAGAATCTGAAGCCGCTTTAGCTCTTTCATTAATCCTTTCCTTTGTCATAATTGCTCCGGTAGTATTCATTGGTCCGCATTGGTATAACGGCAAAACGTTGTCTTCATTTATAACTTCCGCTGTTTTGTATTCTTTAATACCAAGTCGTATGCTTTTAGCAATTGCCTTATATGCCGGCCAACCAAGTTCTTCAATGCCAATCCGCTCAAGCTTAGGATTTATTAATGAAGCATATTCAAGACCAGTTTTAACGCAGCCTGTACCTGCATCAGACGGCATGCAAAAAACAAATTCATTCCAGTGGGCTTGAGGTATGCGTTGCCATTGTAAAACACTATGTTTAATTTCAGCTGTTAATTTCATCGAATTCAAATAATTGCCATCACCACTTCTTTTAAGTTCCTTTTCCACAAAATGGAGCAAAGTAGGGGAAGTTGGAAAAGCACCGCCTTTCTTATCGAGTATAATACCAATTCCATAGTTTGATGCTTTAGGATCAGCATCACAGAGTATTTTTGCTATCTGATTAGAGTCACGTCCTTCATCTTCAAGACGCTTTGCTTCTTTTGCAACCATAATGCCGAATTCAATGTCTGTCATTTTGATTCCTTTCGATTTGTTTTTAGTTAATATATTGATTTATACTTCCTTAATTAATACAAAAACCAAAAGTATTTCCATATTTTCGCTTACCCATACGTGATCGGCTTCAAAGGCAAGCAATTCATTGGTTAATTGACTATTTATTTTTAACCTCCATTTTTTTCTTTCCACTACCTCACGGCTGGTTTCGGCAAACGGTCAGAAGTGCGTAGCATTTGGATTTTAATCTTTTAGCCCGTGTTATACGCCTTTGGTCGCTGTTCCTTATTGTTGAGATTAAATCCTTTCAGCAAAATCAAAAACAGGAACCTCTATAGTTTTCATGGGTTTAAATCTTTCTCGTGCAAATCTCAACAGTTCATCAGTAACTTCAGGAGAATAAATATTTTCTCCACATTTAGTGCAAACCTCAGCGGGAACATTTTCTACAAAAAGGTATTTATCATCCTCCCCATAAGTGAACGTCACCAATCTCTCTTCTACTTTACCTCCACAAAATACACATTTCATTATAAATCACCTCCTGATTTTACAGTTGATCCACTCTTCCGGATCTGGCTCATAGGTTGTAATGACCACAACTGTGGGTGGTATTGAAATCTGAAAATGTAAATCTCTTCCTTTTGCTGTCCTTCCATAAATAAGGCAACTCGGTGAATATTTGTCGTCAGGGTATTCTTCAATAATCTCACCTGCCATTACAACATCTTCTATCTCAAAACGGCTTATAGCCCTTTTAATCATTCTTCTTACTGCATGGTCAGAAAAACGGTATTCTCTTTTTCTATTTTATCCCTAATTCCTTCTATTGTCATTCATTTCCTCTTCACTTGGCGAGCAACGGCGTATAACGGTATCGGGCTATACGAAGTTGTGGCGAAGCCGCAATTTGCCGAAGGCCAAGCGACCAAAGGGAGCACAGCGTATAGCCCGTGTTATATGATGTTTCGCCCCCCCTCTTTGCCGCCGGAGCAAGGACGGCGGAGGCGGCTTTCCTATTTCCCATGTGTTAATTCCTCAGCAATTAGTTCTGCTTGCTTTAAGACAGTTTCTGTTGCAAGCATCTGCATATCAGGCGGATAACCATATTGCCTTAAAATTCTTTTAACAATAACTTTTAATTTTGCTTTTACACTTTCCTTAATTGTCCAGTCAATGGATGCGTTTTCTTTTACCTTTTCATAAAGTACAACTGCGAGCTCTCTGA
>JAXHUS010000220.1:0-3317 GCA_034189305.1 Thermodesulfobacteriota bacterium
TTCGGATTATGTTATTCAAAGGTTCAATGGCAGTGGTTTCATAACCTCCTGGCTGGGGAGCATAAGTCTTAAGCTTGAATGCTTCGGGATTTTTACATCTAAATCTATCCTTGACAATCTTAGCCCACAACCGCCTCATTGCCCTGAACTTGGCCACCTCTTCAAACAGATTAAGACCAAGATGGAAATGGGTATAAAAACTTGGTAAAAAATCGTCGGGATCCAATCCTATTTTTATACATTCTTCAATGGTATTAATTGCTTCCGCAAAGGCAAGGGCCACCTCAAAAGATGGAGTTGCCCCAGCCTCTGCCACATTATATCCATCCATAAGATATGTTGTTGATAAAGGACAATTTTCTCTAAGCCATTTCACTAATTCAACCTTAAGTTTTAATCCCGCAGCAGGGGGATAGGCAGCTATGTCGTAAAAATACTGGCAATGGTGTTCAGAAACAGGCCATACCATCAAACTATCCAGTGGTTCTTTACGGATGTCCATACAATAAACCGCATACATGGCAACATTAATCTCAACGGCATTGAATCCAATAAAAGCTGTTGCCATTTTGTTTAATGATGGAGAGCCTTTAAACATTTCTTCCATAGCCTCTAAAGTGCAAAGAGATACGGCACATTCACCGACTTTTCCTCTGGCTACGGGATCGTCTGCATCAAAACCCGTTTGTGTCGGCAAATCAAGGGCCAAAATCATTGCGAAGGAGTCTTCTTCATCTCCTACAAACATTCGTCTGCCCAATTTTTTTAGAAATTCTCTTCTCTCCATGGTCTCTTTTGCACTGCCGTAAGACATCTGTTGGCTCATTATCGGAGGTATAACCTGATAATGCACAGGATAGTATCCTCTTGTATAAGGATATTGACCGGGAAGGGAAATCTCACCGTAGTCAACACCTTCAAGATCAGAGGGGGTGTATACCGGCTTTAATTCAAAACCTGATTTAGACATTGATTTTAAATTTTCCGCTCCCATTTTTTTAACATCTTTTTCCCATTTTTCTACCATATTTCTATCTTTTTGCTGTACCTCTTTAGAATACATAAATATGCCTCCTTATAGAACCCTCGACAATCAAATTTATGCAACTTGTTTATTTTGCTTCCTTTAACAATCCCTGAACGGTAAATTTCTCATTAGGAATTGGAGAGTATGCGGGTTGAAGTATCATAAGGCTTGAATGCTTAGAAACCTGGTCCATATATAGACCTCCAAACCAGAGATTGTAAAAGGGCGGTTTTCTATTCCATACAATTGGCCCGCATGTTCTCCAAAGCCTTCCCTTCTGATCATAATTCTCCGCAGCGTTGCATTCAAAACTTACATCTTCCTTTTCCAGATAAAGAATCCTTCTGTTATAGGCATAATTTTGATCATTTGTATCTATCTGTAAAATATAATGTCTTCTTATCTCCCAATCTGTTTGAAAACAATTTACATTGGAAAAAGGCTCCGGTGGTTTTTCTTTATAGCGAATCGGAAACAGAAAAGCTTTTGCCCCTAATATTTTAAATGTCATTATGGGATTAATCTTCTGTCTCCAGCCCTCAAAATCATCATTACACATATCAGTTCCCATCATGGGATCTGTCAGGTCCGCTCCCGTTAACCGGCGTATCCTTCGTATGGCGGGGATATAAGAATATACATCGTCATCCTTCTCTATATCATCATACCTTATCCGCAACATGACAAACCCTCTTACATCAAAGGGTTCCTGCACTATGATAGATTCTTTGGATTTTATTACTCCATTATTTCCCGGCATTTCAGGGATAGGAGGCATTCCACCCCTGTGCATCCACCATTTTATATAAAGCTTCATTCTGGCTGCTCTCTCCAGCTTACAATTTTTATTATAGAGGAAAAAGTCTGAGATAAATCTTGAGTCAGCGCCGTGGTATCTCAAATAAGCGTTCCATGCCAACTCTTTGCCGTCCTTTGGAGTGGGAAAAGGGATCCCCGCTTGAAATTTTCCTTTAAGCCCTATAAGTTTATTATTGTTATTAACCTTAAAATTGCCTGCATTCTGGGCAGTTAGTTCCAGATATGTCTTGGGAAGCTGATATTTATGCATTTCTATTATTGGCAAAGTTATCCAGCCATTTTTAAGCCCGTTTATTACTGAAACAGAAATTGAAGGGGTAAGAAATTTTTTAAGTTCTGAAAGATAGCTTTCAACATTTTCACTGTTTATTACAACACCCGGCTTTATTTCCCCTGCTAAAAGTAAAAAAGGATTGCAAAGGAAAATAGTTACAAAAAATAAAATCTTTTTCATGTTTAAACTCCTCTTTATCGTTTGCAAAATATCCATTTATTTTCTACAAAAAAGAGTAATTTTCTTTTTTTACCCCAAATTAATTCCTTTATTTTTTGAATAGCACCATTGCTTTAAAATTACAAAAAAATCTTTCAGCCTTTGGATTTACCGGATAGGTCACGGGCATTGCTGCCCGATTCCCTCCTAAGAACCAGGACGTGACAGTTTCCCGTCATCCGGCTCAAGCATTTCCTGTAAGCTGCTCTTATGGAGCAACCCGGCTGTTTAACCTCATTACCTTATATTGGCGGTGAGATAGCGCACCTGAAAGACGTGCTTCCTTAATGTTTTTCCTTCTCCAAAAATAGTAACTGAATTCAGAAAGATAAGGATTAGCATCCGCTTTAATTTTTATATGTCTTTTTATACCTATTGAGCTTACACGAATTATTTTTAAAATTCGAGATTTATTTTTGTACTTGTGTACGACTGAAAAGACATGTTTCCCTGTGGCTGACCAATACTTCTTAATCAACCAGCCTCTGGTCTTGTTTTGATGCCTTCTTCTCACCATGCGCCATAACTGTTCAAATACATAAGTATCCACCCGGCTGAATGCTTCTGATGCTATTTGGCCTAACTGTTTAATTTTTATTTTTATGGTGGAATTTGTAAAATCTGGAAATACCCAGCTTAACTGTTACGTAATTGTCAAGAATTAATTCACAATTCAAGCTTTGATAATCTGTTCGTAACCAGGTATATAATGTCTATTGGCTCTCGGCATTTTTTAATGAAATATTAAAAACATCCATTTTGCCATCAAAAATGACTGTTTAAGCACTTATAAGAGGCTATTTTTAGAGATTTATCTAATTACTTCAAATGCTTGTCTTGGTCCGACCCCAAATCAATGTTATATTTTTTTGTAGCCGATTCTAAATAATCAAGAAACTTTTGCCTATCACGCTTGCTCTTGAATATAACTTTCCGTTCATTACCACGGGAAGTCACATGATAAAAGGCGCCAGGATA
>JAXHUS010000221.1:0-6380 GCA_034189305.1 Thermodesulfobacteriota bacterium
ACGGATGCTTGCTGTTGCAAAACGGGCAATCTATTCCAACAACGATATTAAGCCCATTCCTGCAAAATTAAGACAAAAATATCTTCTGAGAGGTACGGGTTCTCAAAGGTCTTTCTTTCGTATTGTCCCCGAGCTGCGCAATCGAATCAAATTCCAGCAACTTAACCTTACGGATAGATCATTTGGCATTCGGATACCTATTCATATTCTATTCTGTCGCAATGTAATTATCTATTTTGACCGAAAGACACAGATTGAATTGTTTAAAAAATTTTATAACCAGCTCATCCCGGGAGGGTATCTCTTTATAGGCCATTCCGAAACTCTATATGGTATTAACGGACAGTTTCATCAGGTTGCAACTACTATTTACAGGAGACCATGATGTTATTTTACATTCAAAACTGCTGATTTTAGACTTACCCTTCTTAATCAGAAGGGAGACATGACTGGGATACTTTATAGATAATAAATATGGGGATTTAAATTCCTTACAACATGGACTACTGAATCAGGAGACCAGTAATATGGGTAAAAAAATAAAAGTGCTGATAGTTGATGACTCTGCAGTAGTTAGACAGACCATGGAAGAAATACTTGGGGCAGATCCTGCCATTGAAGTTATAGGAACAGCAGCGGATCCTTTCATTGCCGCAGACAGAATAAAACGGGAAGTTCCTGATGTTATAACCCTTGACGTGGAAATGCCACGCATGGACGGAATAACGTTTCTTATGAAAATAATGAGCCAGCACCCACTACCTGTTGTTATCTGTTCCAGCCTTGCAGAAAGAGGCTCTGAAACCGCTTTTAAGTCGCTGGAATACGGAGCGGTGGACATTATAACAAAGCCCAGAATCGGGACAAGGAAATTTCTTGAGGAATCCAGGATTACAATCTGTGACGTGGTAAAGGCCTCTTCCATGGCGCGTGTTAAGGCCATTCCTGTCCGTCAAAAAAAAATAGAGCCTAAATTGACAGCAGATGCAATTATGGCACCGCCAACTGGAAAGGCTATGGCCCGTACTACTGAAAAAATCATTATGGTTGGCGCATCCACCGGAGGAACAGAAGCCATTAGAATATTTCTGCAGGACCTTCCTCAGGATAGCCCTGGCATCGTTATTGTCCAGCATATGCCGGAACATTTTACAGCCTCTTTTGCAAAAAGGCTGGATAGCCTCTGCCGCATCAAAGTCAAAGAAGCTGCTGACAATGACAGTGTCCTGCGCGGTAGGGTTCTTATTGCACCCGGGAACCGGCATATCCTTCTAAAAAGAAGTGGTGCCAGATACTATGTGGAAATAAAAGATGGTCCCCTGGTATGCAGGCACCGCCCCTCAGTTGATGTCCTTTTCCGTTCAGCCGGGCGATATGCAGGCTCCAATGCCATTGGTATTATCATGACCGGAATGGGTGACGACGGGGCAAAAGGAATGGTGGAGATGAAGCAGGCCGGTGCATTTACCATAGCCCAGAACAAAGCCTCCTGCGTGGTCTTCGGTATGCCTCAGGAGGCTATTAAGAAAGGGGCGGTAAGTAAAACTCTTCCCTTAAAAGCCATTGCATCCGCTGTATTGGAGGAGTGCTCAAGATGAGGACAGATGTCACTATTAACGGTGGAGAGTTTTACGTATCTGTTGAGCCGAAAATAATTTACACTCTCATCGGTTCCTGTGTGGCAGTATGCCTGTTCGATTCACAAATGCATATAGGCGGGATGAACCACTTTCTTCTTCCAGGAAATCCTGACATGAAATCATTTAACGACAGTGCCCGTTACGGCATCAATGCCATGGAACTTCTTATTAACGATATGATGAGTCTCGGCGCTGACCGCCGACAATTCATGGCCAAGGTCTTTGGAGGGGGGCACATCCTGCAAAAGATTTCCACACAACAAAGCCCCGGACCCAAAAATGCCCAGTTTGTCCTTGCTTTCCTGAATAAAGAAAAGATCAAGGTCACAGGTATGGATCTGGGAGGTAAAAAGGCCCGCAAGATATTCTTCAATACTTATACGGGGGAAGTCTTTTTGAAGTCTATCGAACCTGGGCAATATGGTCAAATAATAACAAAAGAAAAGAAATACCTGAAACGTATAAGGAAAAATATTAAAAAGTCAGGGGATATGACTTTTTTTTGATTTTATAAAGGATAAATGTATTTTTAAATTTATTTATTCACCATCTCAAAGACAGAGAATAGTAAAAATGCCATATTAATAAATGCTTTTCACCGGGTGCCCCTGGAGCCATCATTGAAAAACCGGGCATTCAATAGGATTGATAATAAGGATACAATATTTAAAATTATTTCTCTTTTAAAAAATATGCTAATCTGCTAAATTAATAAAGTTTTTACTAAAAATTTTAAAATATAGAACTTTGAATACAATAGTTAATTTTACAAGATTTTTAGGACGGCGAACCTTAATTAATATAAGACACCTGGGTAGAGCATGGTTCTTTCTTATAACTTCTTTTTTGTATCTTTTTATTCCTCCTTTTAAATTCAGTCGCTGGTTAAAACAGATTCGTTTTATAGGGACAAATTCTACCCTTATCGTCTTTTTAACCAGTTTTTTTACAGGCGCCGTTCTTGGATACCACGGATTTTTTACCTTAAAGAAATTTGGGGCGGAAGGATTTTTAGGTGCAACCGTTTCCCTTTCTTTAATCAGAGAGCTGGGGCCGGTACTGTCTGCTTTAATGATTACAGGTCGCGCAGGATCAGCCCTTGCTTCGGAGATTGGAATAATGCGGATCAGTGAACAGTTGGATTCTATGGAGATCATGGCGTTAAACCCGTTCCGATACATAATTACCCCCAATCTTTTTGCAGGAATATTTACTTTCCCCCTTTTGTGTTCTATTTTCGATGTGGTTGGGATTTTTGGGGGATATCTGATCTGTTCGAAGATGTTAGGACTTGCAAGTGGTGAATATTTCGGATCTATTAGAAATTATGTTGAATTTAAAGATGTGTATATTGGCCTATATAAATCCATATGCTTTGGCATTATAGTAACCTGGATATGTTGCTATAAGGGTTTTTATACGGGATATGGTGCTGAAGGTGTAAGTAAGGCAACCACTCAGGCAGTTGTAATATCATCAGTATTAATTCTGATAGGAAATTATTTTCTTACCTCTGTTTTGTTTTAAATGATGATTGAACTTCAAAATTTAAAAAAATCATTTAATGGCAGTGAGGTTTTAAAGGAGGTAAACCTTACGGTAGAGAACGGCGAAATTTTAGCCCTTGTAGGAAGAAGCGGTTTCGGTAAGAGTGTTCTTCTAAAAACTATAGTAGGGCTTTTGAGACCGGATAAAGGACAGGTGCTTATCCGTGGAGAGAATATTACACAACTTAAAGGAAAATCCCTTGAAAAGGTAAGAAAAAATATGGGTTTTCTTTTTCAGGGGGGAGGACTTTTTGATTCTATAAACATTTACGATAATATTGCATTTCCCCTCCGAGAAAAATTTCACTTAAAGGAGCCCCAGGTAAAAGAAAGGGTAATGAATGCACTGGAACAGGTAGAACTCTATGGACACGAAAGGAAATTCATTGCCGAAGTAAGCGGTGGAATGAAAAAGCGAGTGGCTCTTGCCAGGTCTCTGGTTTTGGATCCGGAAATTATGCTCTTTGATGAACCCACTACCGGACTTGATCCTGTGACCGCCAGAAATATTAACCTTTTGATAAAATCTTTACATGAAAAAAGGAAGTTTACAGGAATAATTGTTACCCATGAAATTCCCAGGATCTTCTCAATAGTCCAAAAGGTAGCTATCATCCATGACGGTATGATACAGTATATTAGTACCCCGGAAAAATTTCTTGAATCAGATGATACAATTATTAAAGAATTTGTAAGGGCAAGTATGGATACAAAATTGGAAAGGAGTAACCATGAAAAGGTTTGACATTGATTTCTTAACAGGCTTATTTGTTATCTTCGGAATCTTTTGTCTGGGGTATCTGTCGGTACATTTAGGGAAAAAAGAGGTTTTAGGTGGAAGCGGTTATAATGTTATTGCTTTTTTTTCAAATATTAGCGGTCTTAGAGTTGGTTCTCTGGTGGAAATTGCAGGGGTTGAGGTGGGTAGGGTTAAAAAGATAGAGCTTGATAAAAATTATCAGGCCAAGTTAACAATAAGGCTGAACAAAGGTATAATAATTCAGGAAGACGCAATTGCAAGTGTAAAGACCAAAGGATTAATAGGAGATAAATTTATACAGATAACACCAGGCGGCTCAGAAAAAATAATAACAAAAGATGGGAAAATCCGGGAGACGCAGGATACATTTGATATAGAACAGGCAATCTCACAGCTTATGTTTGGGAAAATATAATAAATTAAAGGGAAATATTTATGAAAAAAGTCATAAAAAACGTTTTAATTATCTTTTTGGTTACAATTTTTATTGGAGGGCCGATAAATAAAAATTCATGGGCAAGTGTCCCTACAGAAAGGGTAAAATACACAATTAGCAGATTAATTGAAATTTTAGAAGATGAGAATTTAAAAACCACTGAAAAGGAAACTGAAAAAAGAGATCGTTTAAAAAATTTAGCACAAGAGTTTTTTGACTTTGAAGAAATGGCAAAAAGAACCCTTGCGATGCACTGGTATAAACTAAGTGCTGAAGAAAAAAAAGATTTTACAGAACTTTTTTTCGAGTTGTTGGAATATACATATATTGAAAAAATTAAGAATTATAAAGGTGAAGAGGTAAATATTATAAAAGAAAGGATTGAAAATAATTTTGCCCTGGTTAATTGTGAATCCTATACCAAAAAAGGGCAAAAGATAGTATTTAATTGCAGCCTTATTAATAAAAACGGCATTTGGAACGCCTATGATATTTCTGTTGAAGGAATCAGCTTAGTCAATAATTATAGGACACAATTTAACAGCATTATTCGCAGTTCATCCTATTCTGAGTTAGTAGAAAAGATTAAGGATAAGCTTAAATTATTGAAAAAACAATAAGGTTTCAAATTGCATCACTGTAAATAAATATAACCCCTTTCTTTTTCATCTCTTCATAAGCCGCTTTTGTTGTATCAGCATTAACACCTTTTATTGCATCTTTAAATACATATACCTGAAAATCATTTTTTATTGCATCCAAAGCTGTTGCGTTTACACAAACATCCGTAGCAAGACCACAGATAAAAATTTTTTCAACCTTATTCTTCTTTAGGTATTCAAATAGTTCGGTATCCTGAAAGCCGCTATAGGCATCCTTATCCAGGCTTGTTCCTTTTTTTATATAACGACTTATTCCAATTTTATCTAAACCTGGATGGAGTTCAGCACCTTTTGTGCCTGCAATACAATGTACCGGCCAATCTTTAAAACTACAATGATTAATGGGGTGCCAATCCTGGGTGGCAACTACAATTTTAAAACAAGGCATTAAACGGTTTATTACGGGAATAATCGTACCTGCTTCATCCACTTCCAGGCTGCCTCCGGAACAAAAATCATTTTGCAAATCAACAATTATTAAAGCAGCCCCTTTTGTAATTGAACTCATCTTTTATCATTCTTCCCAACGGAGGCATTCTACAGGACATTCATCAATTACATCCTGAACAGCTTCCTCATCAAATTCATCTTGATCAATAACTTCTGAAATTCCATTGCTATCTATCCTAAAGACATCGGGCAAACTTTCTTCACAAAGACCACATCCTATACATTCATCCTGATCAATATAAACTTTTTTTTTCATACAGGCCTCATAACTAAATTTTAATTATAACCAACGCTCTATTAATCCAGCGTTTTCAGACTTCTTTATATGGTAGTATTCCTCTTGTATTTTATTAGATTATTTCTTAATATATTTATATTTAAAAGAAAAGACTATTTTTAAATAAAGTTTTAAAATGTTTATTCTTGACTTTAAAAGGGATAAAAGCTAATAATTATAACATAATTTTATATGGTGGGTGTAGCTCAAGGGTTAGAGCGCTGGGTTGTGGCCCCAGAGGTTGAGGGTTCGAGACCCTTCACTCACCCTGTCATTCAAGCGCCCGTAGCTCAGTTGGATAGAGCGTCGGACTTCGAATCCGCAGGTCGCAGGTTCAAATCCTGCCGGGCGTGCTTTTTTTTCAAGCTTTCACTTTAATTAATCATTGTTCAAAATCAATCAAAATCAGTCAAAATTGTGCTAATTTGGACACAAAAAATAGCACAGTTTTAGCACAGTTTTTTATCCAATGAATGAGCAAAAAATATTAAAAGGGAAAAAAGAAATTTGTTATATTTTGAAAAGTCCTACACGTTCCTTTGAAAAATGGCTTGAACTTGGATTGCCAGTTAAAAAACTTTGTGGTTCATGGTATGGACACACAGATG
>JAXHUS010000222.1:0-5869 GCA_034189305.1 Thermodesulfobacteriota bacterium
CTGGTATATCTGGCAAAAGCTTCAGGTTCGGGTCTTTTCCTTTTCTTTACTACAGGGACAGTTATTACATTCCCTTTTATATCATCGATAAACTGTTCAAAGGTGGTAGCAGGAAGCAATTTTTTTAGCTCACCAGCATATTTTTTATAATTGTCCCCTGTGATCACCACTCCTTCCTTAATTTCAATGGCATATACAAAACATACTTTAAAAATTAATAAAACAATTAGCATTAAAAAAATTCTCTTCATTTTAAACCCCCCTTTTAAATTTATATTAACGGCAACTTTTTAATATATTTAAGATATTACTGACTATTCTTCCGGCCCGGCAGCTCCTCCAAAATAAGCCGGAGTCTTCCACCATTTTTTTATTTTTAAATCCTCAGCAATAATATTGGTAGCGTTATAGCCTGGAGCTCCTGAGGCGCCCCCCCCAGGATGACAGCTTGGACCGCACATATAAAGGTTTTCAATAGGAGTTTTATAGGGTGGGTAGCCATGAAAAGGTCTGAATATCAGTTGCTGATCAAGACCTAACTCACCACCCATTACATCACCTTTAAAAAAGTTAGGGTTTCTCCGTTCTAAATCAAGGGGTGTTTCCAGGCATTGACCCAGTATAGTTCCTTTTTTAAGAACATTAGGGGCGTGTTTGCCCCATACTTTAAGACACTCATCATTGAAATCCTCTTTTATTTCGTCCCATTTTTTCGCTCCTCCTTCAGCAGAAATTTCATAAGTTGCATGGTGCCAGAGTAAAGGATTATGTTTTCCGGGTGGAGCCTGCTTTGCATCAGTTACCGATGCATCCAGAACGATAAAACCAATAGCATCACCCCTTGGAAGTTCGCCTACTCTTCCTGCATTGAATTGTCTGGTAAGAACGCTACTATGTTCGCATATTCCCACCATGAAGACTTTCTGGAGATCCGGTTCTTTTTCTGAAGCCTTGTAAAGAGGGGACTCATCAAAGGCATAATGGCCGGAGAATAGGTTTACTTTGCCGGGCCTCCACCGTCTTACCTGCTGCAGGAAGTTTTCATCCAAATGTGCATGATCCACCAAACCTTTATCACCAAAGACAAGGGGAGAAATCAGATTTGTTACAACCGCTTTTTTAGCGATTATTTCACCGCCGTCAGTCAGTTCCACTCCAGTGGCAATTCCATTATTGTTAACTTTGATCCTTTTTACTTCATGGTTTAAACGAACCACTCCCCCGTGTTCTTCAATAAATTTTACCATAGCCTTTGCCAGGTTAATTACTCCACCCACGCATATTCCTGCTCCTGCCCTGTGCAGGGCGGGAAACATTGGAGTAAAGAAGGAACCACTACCGAACATATCGTGGGGCATTCCAACCTGACTTCCCATTAAAAGAAGCCATGCTTTGACCCGATCATTCTCAAAAAGTTCCTCTATCAGGTGTTCCATTGAGGTCATAAACATACGTAAAAATTCCCTTCCTTCGTGAGTACCCTCGAACAGGGTAAACATCTTTCCGAAACTCATGGGAGGAGAAAAAATATAACTTGTAACAAGAAAATCTATATTTTTAACCCAGATCTCAGCCATCTCTTTATATGTCCTGGCATCTTTTAAAGAAAATTTTTCAATCTGTTTTACGGTTCTGTCAATATCCCGGTAAAGAATCAAACATCTGCCGTCTTCAAAAACACTGGCAAAAGGTGGCGTATAACGGTATACAGCCCCATACTTTTTCAGTTCAAGATCGTAGTAAACCGGCCCCATAAAAATCCACATATGGGAATTAGAATGGGGATTATGTTTAAATCCAGGGAGGGTTAGTTCTTCGGTCATAACACCTCCACCAATAATATCCCTCTTCTCCAGAACAATTACCTTCTGATCGGCTTTGGCCATATAAGCCGCACTGGTCAGACAATTATGTCCTCCCCCTACATAAATAAAGTCATAAGATTTGCCTTGAATCATTTGCAAATTCCTTTCAAATTTTAAGTACAACAATTTCAGTTGTCAGGGTTCAGGAAAAAGCTTTAAATCATAATAATTTATTGTGAATTTTAGTATGTGAAAAAGTTTTAATAGTTCTTAAAATCTTTTGAGAAAAGGATTAAATGACAAATGATACCTAATCTCTGGGAACTGTTACTTTTAAATAAGTTAAATTATTTTTAATACAATTTTCTTCATCTCAACTTTCCTAATAGGATTCTTGCTATAGTATTTTTTTGAATCTCCCTGGTTCCCTCGACAAGTTCTAACGCCCTTGCATCACGGTAAAACCTCTCCACCTCGTTTTCCGTCATATAACCATGCCCTCCCAGTATCTCGATGGCCTCATCAGCCACTTCCGCCGCTACCCTCGCAGTAAACCACTTGGTCATCGAGCAGAGTTTAGGATCCACAACCCCTTTATCGAGATCATGGGCAGCCTTATAGGTTAAGAGTCTGGCCGTCTCTATCTTGGTGGCCATTTCGGCCAGTTTGTGCTGGATTGCCTGGAACTCACCTATTTTACGACCAAAGGCTTCTCTCTCCTTAGCATACTTGAGGGCTCTATCGAAGGCTCCTTGAGCAATTCCCGTAGCGATAGCCCCTACTAAAGCTCTGTATTCGTTCAGGAAATCCAGGGATTGATAGAATCCCCGGTTCTCCCGGCCTATAAGGTTTTCCTCAGGAACCCTTACATCAGTAAAAGAGACCTCTGTTGTACCCAGTGTTCTCCACCCCATTGTCTCAAACTTAGAGATTTCAATTCCTTTCCGGTCTGTTTCCACAATAATGCTGCTCTGTCCCTTATAACCGGGTTTGGCTTCGGGATCAGTCTGGCATAAGACTATGATAAAGTTAGCATTGCCTGCCATAGTGGTAAAGGTTTTGGTTCCATTAATAATGTAATCTTTTCCCTCTTTCCTGGCAATTGTGGAAAGGGAGGTGAGATCACTTCCACGATCCGGCTCAGTAAAGGCCCCTGCCGAGATCATCTCCCCTTTAGTCATAGGAATCAGATATTTCTGTTTTTGTTCCTCGGTTCCATTTTTTAGGATTATCCGGGATCCAAAAGGAACTCCGGATACTACCATACCAAAAGTGGCGGCTTTCCTGCAAAATTCCTCATGCACTAAGATGGCCTCGAAAAGCCCATACCCCTGCCCACCGTATTCCTCCGGGAAATCCATACCAACAAATCCCAGTTTACAGGACTTTTTCCAGATTTCCCACGGAAATTCACGCTTCATTTCAAGTTCCTGGACAAGATCAATATCAAACTCGCCTTCTGCGAACTCCCTTGCCGCCTTCTGAATACTCAGTTGCTCCGATGTGAGATCAAAATCCATTTTATTTCCTCCTTTATGAAATCTCAGTTCTATTTTTGGTCAAAATGGTAGCACCCCCCCAAAAAAAGTCAATATTTTTTCAGAATTATCTGCTTTTAAAATTTCAAGCAATTCTAAAGAGAACAGCATCTTTTAGTTTATCTTCTGGCTACATAACAGTCGTTCCCCCATCCACAACCATTACTGCCCCTGTCATATAAGAGGAATCATCGGATGCCAGAAATAAGGCAGCAGGGGCAACTTCCTCTGGCTGAGCAATGCGTCCTAAAAAATTATTGTTTTCTGCTATTTTTTTAATTTCAGGCATTTTTATAAAGTAAGGAGTAACGGCTGGAGTTTCTATAGTACCGGGGCAGATAGCATTTACCCGTATATTGTTCTTTCCATAGTCAGCCGCCAGAGAACGGGTCAGTTGAATTAACCCGGCCTTGGCTGCCGAGTAGGCAGTGCCAGGATATGGCCAGTATATTAAGCCTGCAATTGAGGAAATATTTATTATCACTCCACCTCCTTGCTCGATCATGGAGGGTATAACATATTTAGCTCCCATAAATGGCCCTTTAAGGGTCACTGCTATAGTTTTATCCCATTCTTCTTCGGTTATATCCAGGACTTTTGAATTTTTTGCCCAATAGGCATTATTAACTAAAATATCTATTCTTCCCCATTTGTTCAGAATTTTTTCCACCATAGATTTTATCTGGGACGATTGAGAAACATCTGTGGGTATTGCCATAGACTCTTTACCCAAAGTGTTAATTTCCTCTGCCACCTTTTCGATTACGTCTTTTCTCCTGCTGGCAATTGCAACCTTTGCACCCTCTTTAGCAAATATTAGTGAGATTGCCCTGCCAATTCCCGTGCCGCCCCCTGTTACTATTGCTACACGATTTAATAACTTCATTTCCCCTCCTTTAAAAATTAATTATTCAACTAGACCACTCATATAAGCGGGTGTCGGCCACCATTTCTTAATATTTAACGCTTCGGATATAGCATTTGAGGCATTATGCCGGAATTCTGGAAGGGTTAATTCTTCTGTCATTACACCTCCTCCTACTAAATCCCTCCTTTCCAGAACTATAACTTTTTGTCCGGCTTTGGCTAAATATGCAGCACAGGTCAAACCATTATGACCTCCCCCTATCACTACAATATCGTATATATCTTCCATTTTTCTTGCCTCCTTTTTATTAAGATCTCAATCCCCGCAGTCTTCGCCATAGCTCCTGGTTAATTACCCTCTTTTCTTCTTCCTTTTTCCTGGAATCGTAATCCTGAGCGATTATTTCCAGAGGTTTAATCATCCAGACCCCTGAAAGTTCAGCCTCAGGGTTCCATTTCCAGAGTGAATCCAGGATATGATCCCATAGAGGGCCGTCATGCACAAATTTGTATGGCCTGCCTTTGATTTGACAGCAAATTTCTCTGGAAGGATGATATAGGAAGATAGACACAAGTTTCCTCCCCCAGTAATTTCTGAGCATGTTTCGATAGGTATGAGAGCCATCTAAAAGTTCGCCGTAAGCCAGGAATTTATTTTCCCATAGAATAAGGGAAGACTTTAAAACCGTATGGGGATTACCATCTTCATCTGTGGTTGTAAGAGTCTTAATGCATTGAGAATCCCTTAATATTTCATTAATATCTTTTAATTCCATAATTTTCTCTCCTCAGAGGAGTTTTTGATAGTCGGGGTAACAGCTCCAGGGTTGGGATCGTCTTCCCATGGAGTCACATGAAATTGCCCCAACACCCTCCTTAAATCCTCCATATTCCTTATAAAGTCTAAATCTTCCCAGATCAAGCTTGATATAAAATTCCAGAGGTGGTTGAGTGGCTCCCATTTTAAAGAATTCAGATCCGGGAACCAGAGCCCAGTTTGAACCGGCTATTGTAATTCCATTTTGTATAAAAAATTTGTATCCTCCTAAAGTGGAATTCAATGCCTTATCTATATCCTCAAAACCATAAGGGGGCGGTGCCATTTCTACCCCAGGAACCCAGCCGGTACTTACATTACCCCTTCCAAAAATTTCAACTGCCTGCAAAGTCCTTTTAAGCCAATTATCATAGCCAATGGTCTTTGCTTTTCCGGGACAGATTAGCTCCCATTTTTCTTTATCAAAGACCTCAATATAGGAGCCAAATCCATTAAGTCCAGCTTCCTTTAATCTCTGGTACTGCTCTTTTTCCAATGGGTGCATCAATAAATTGGTGGGAAAATCGGAATCAGCACTATCTTTAGCCCCATCCTTTATCGCCTTAATTATTCTGGAATAAAAGTCAACGTCCCTGTCAAGATTCTCTCTTGGATCTGTTCCTCCGGTCACAAAATTCTGCCTCCATCTCCCTTTTTCTTTCATAGCCTCAAAACTTACATCATAAAAATCTTCAGGACTCAGGCGAACATAAAACTCCCTCTTCATACTCTTCTGAAAGCTTGTATTGTGATTCATATCACAAAATTTACACTGCAGCCCCTGATCAAAATAGTGGCAGTGATTTGATGCACAGAAAACTAAATTGTCAGGGCCCGCATAT
>JAXHUS010000223.1:0-4542 GCA_034189305.1 Thermodesulfobacteriota bacterium
CGGTTATAGCGTATCCGGAAGATTCAGAGGACATATATAAGTTTTTTCCCATACTAACAAGACCTCCCGGATTGGTAAATTTAGCAAGTTCAATTCCACCAATTTCAGATAGTTCGGTTTCACCTGCATTCTGGACAGAAACAATGCCGTCATTTCCTATTGATATCTTTATGGAATCCTGGGGTACTGTTATCTCCGGCTGGAGCACATATCCATCTGAAGTCACAACCCGTCCATCCATATCCAGTTTAAAGGAACCGGCCCTGGTATAAGCATCATCACCCGTCGGCATAAGTATTTGAAAAAATCCCTGTCCCTCAATAACAAGATCCAGTTCATTTTGAGTCTGCTGATAATCTCCCTGGAGAAATATTTTTTGAACCGCAACCGGTTTTGAACCATGTCCTATCTGGATTCCTGTGGGGACTTGATTGCCGCTGCCTGTAGATGCAGCACCCGCCATTTTTAATGTTTGATATAGAAGGTCCTGAAAATCTGCACGGCTCCGCTTAAACCCTACTGTATTTACATTAGCGAGATTGTTGGCAATAACATCAATATTAAGCTGTTGCGCCTCCATTCCGGTGGCTGCCGTCCATAAAGCCCTTATCATAACAGGCCTCCTTTCATTAAACTATCCTGCCCACATCATTTACGGATCGTTCTGTTATTTCCTGTATTGCTTGAATAATCTTTTGATAGGATTCATATGTTCGTTGAATTTCGATCATCCTGACCATTGATTCTATTGGGTTAACATTTGAATGTTCCAGAAAACCCTGATAGACCATCGGGTCCTTTACCTTTTCAGGTTTTATCCCTGACGACACAGGTACAAAAAAAGAATCATTCAGTTTTCTCAATCTATTTTTGTCGGAAAAGTCAACAATTTTGAGCCTATCTATTAATTTTCCGTCCACTACAACCTCGCCACCCTGTGAGATTAAAATATCTTTGCCGTCCAAAGCTACCTTACCTTTTTCTCCTAAAACCATATTCCCGTCAAGGGTAACAAGAAAATCATCCTTATTTTTTGTAAAAATTCCCTGCCTGGTATATCCTTTTCTTTCCGGTGTATTAATAACAAAAAATCCTTCTTTCCCTATGGCCAGATCAAGAGGGTTCCCGGTTTTTCGGATTTTTCCGGCAGAGAAGTCTGTTTTTACCTCTTCTAAAAAAACCTGTGAATTGTGCATAAAGATCGGCTTATCATTAAAGGTCTTATCCTCATATAAAAATGATTGAACAAAGGTAGAAAAAGCGGTCTTATCTCCTTTATAACCGACTGTATTTACATTTGCAAGATTGTTTGTAAGGATTTCAAATCTTTTCTCCTGGGCAATAGCGCCTGAACTTATCATGAAAACACCTGGGTCCAATTTTACCTCCCTTTATATTTGCTAAATATGATTCTTGCAATAAATATGCCACTTGCGTGAAATGAGTTAGAATGCTCCAGTCTTGCGTAGTATATAGTTTTATTTATTAAATATATGGGAAAAAAGAGGTGAATAATTTACCTATTAAGGGAATATTTTTTTAACTTTATCGAAGCTTTATATGATTACATCAATCATCTTCATCTTTTTGGGTTCAATTTCCAAAGTAGAAAATTTTTCCCCTTTTTCAGTCTCATCTAAAAGATCTCTTTCTGTTTTCTTTCTTTCTTTTTTATTCTCTTCCTTTTCTTTAGGATCATTTATTAATATTTTAAAGGGGGGAAACCCCTTGATAGCTTTTTCTCTCTGCCTTTTGGTTTGTTTCTGAAATTCAAAAAAGTTATGCCGGTAAGAAAGCTTTTGGCCCTGTTGTTCTAAATTTTGTGTTTTTTCAATAAGAGGCGTATTGTTTAAAATTTGATTAAGTCCTTTTATCATTCAGGCTTTCCCCCTTTTGTTTACCTTATCGGCAAAAAATTATAATTACATAAATTATAAATTTCTACTTATTATCACGGCAATGAAGTATATTGCTTAAATATGATGAACAGCCAGGAGAAATCTGTTACGATTTTAAGCCCTGATAAGAACCCCTTTTTGTCAGTTCTTTTTCTATCATGGATAGAACTTCAGACTTTTTTTCGCCCCATTGCGGAGCTACAAGAAACTCTTCCCTTATATCGCCCATAAGTCGGTGTATGACAATATCCGTAGGAAGAAGCTCTATTATATTGCAAACAATATGAATATATTCCTCCGGATAAAAGACCTTAACTTCTTTCCTCCGGTACATTTTTTCTAATAATGTATTTTTTACTATCTGCAGATGATGGATTTTGATTCCGTCAAGTTTTAGGTGAGAAATTTTTTTTACGGTTTCATACATATGTGCAATATTTTCTCCAGGCAGACCTAATATGATATGGGCGCAGATAAAAATTCCCCTGCCCTGTGTCCGTTCAACCGCATCTGCAAACTGGGCATAATTATGCCCGCGGTTTATAAATTTGAGGGTATTGTCATTTGCCGACTGAAGACCATATTCTATCCATACATGGGTTTTCTGAGCATATTCCTCAAGGAGTAAAAGGACATCCTCTGAAACACAATCAGGCCTTGTGCTTATTGCAATTCCAACAACTTCATCGTCTTTAAGAGCTTCATCGTAAAGTTCCTTTAAGGTTGCCACAGGGGCATAGGTATTTGTATACGCTTGAAAGTAAGCAAGAAACTTACCTTTAAATCCATACTTTTTAAGCTGGGCCTTCCCATGTTGAATCTGACTGTCAATTGTTTTGAAATGTAAACCGGTATATGGGGTGAAACCTGGATTATAGCAGTAAATACAGCCTTTATATCCTATCTTTCCGTCTCGATTCGGACATGTAAAACCGGCATTTAAACTTATCTTTCTAACTTTAAAAGCGAATTTTTCTCTTAAAAATTGATTGAATGTATAATACAGTCTTTTATGTGACATTAAGCTTTAATAGAATTTATCCTTCGGATGAAACCAATAATACATAGGGTTTGGAAGAGACAGGGTTTTCCTTTATCATTACTTTTGTTTTGTAAACATCCTCAATCATTTTACATGTTAAGACTTCTTGTGGCGAACCTATTATCCTGATTACACCGTTTTTAATAAGAACCAGACGATTGCAATATTCACTGGCCAGATTAAGATCGTGCAGAACCATAATTACCGTCAGTCCGTTTTCTTTATTCAGCTTTTTTATAAGATTTAAGACCTTTACCTTATGGGTAATGTCTAAATGGGCGGTTGGCTCGTCTAAAATAAGCAAACCTGGCTCCTGGGCAAGGGCACAGGCAATGGTGACAAGCTGTCTTTCTCCTCCGCTCAGTTCTGATAGTAGCCTTTCTTTTAGCGCAAAAGTATCCGTTAAAAGCATGGCCTTCTTAATGATTTCTATATCTTTTCTGTTTTCTAAAAATTGCAAAGGCCCTCTATGGGGAATTCGCCCTAAAAGAACAAATTCTTCAACATTTATATTTAGATTAATGCCGGATGTCTGCGAGACAAAGGCAATCTTTTTCGCCAGTTCTTTATTGCTTATTTCCAGGATGTTTTTTCCTTCAAGTAAAATTTTACCCTTCTTTGACTTAAGAACTTTGGTTATAGCCCGAAGAAGCGTAGTTTTTCCGGACCCATTAGGCCCTATTATCCCTAAAAGATCGGTGTGCGAAACCATAAGATTTATATCTTTAAGAACAAGTTTGTCATCATATCCACAGGTTAGTTTTTTTATTTCAAGCATTTTTTTAACGAAACCGATTTAGTAAAAGTTCACAGGTGTCAGGGATTAATTAACAGACAGGATTTTTTTAAAAACTGCATAAAGTAGTCGTCTTTTTTACAACCATAAATACTTAATAGCTCCTGAGAATTAAGTCCTTTCCCGCCCCTGTGACCTACCACTCAATCTCCAACTAAGATAATGCAATAAATCTTCTTTTAGTCAAAATATATACAAAAAGGCTTCCGCCTAATATTCCTGTAATTACCCCCACAGGTAGTTCTAATGGTGCAATCACAGTTCTTGCCAGGGTATCACAAAAAATGAGAAAGCTTCCTCCGCAAAGAAAAGAGCAGATAAGTAAAATTCTATGATCTGTGCCGACAAGTATTCTAACAACGTGGGGCACCACAAGTCCGACAAATCCAATTACCCCTCCTGCTGAAACACTGAATCCCGTTAGTACAGAAGCAAGAAAGAAGAGGCATATTTTTGTTCTTTCTATGTTTATACCGAGATGTAACGCTTCTTCCTCCCCAAGAGAAAATGCATTAAGGTCCACCGAAAAAAAGTAAGATATAAATAAACCCAAAATAGAAATCAATAAAATTGTATTTATTATTATCCTGTCTGGTTCTTCAAGGCAGCCCATTATCCAGAAAATAATTCCATGAAGGTCTTCTATGCGTGAAATAGCCATTATAAGCATGATTAAAGAGGAGGAATATCTGTACTATGTAAATACTGACGTAAATGCTGAGGTGTGAGATATGGATAAGATAAACAGATTGTTTTTGGTACTTTCTCTTCTGATTGTTGTGATTGGGATTGCTACAACAACTGCT
>JAXHUS010000224.1:0-5327 GCA_034189305.1 Thermodesulfobacteriota bacterium
GATTTATATAAAGAGTTGCTACCTTATCTTCTCTTTCCAGTATTAAATTTTTCCATTTCATTTTTAACTCCTTCAATATAAACTATAAAAAATATGTTCTGTTTTTTTATTAGATTGTTTAAACTTTGTCAAATATTTATATAAATATAATGTATTTACTGAATTTATGGAACAAAAATTAGTTTTAGTTAATTTAAATGACGATGTTTTAGGCGTTGAAGAAAAAAGGGAGTGTCATAAAGGCGAAGGGATCATGCACCGCGCTTATATCATATTGATTTTTAACAAAAAAAACCAGTTACTTATCCAGAAAAGAAGCCACTATAAAGAACTATGGCCTGGATTCTGGGATAATTCCTGTAGTAGCCACCCTAAGGAAAAGGAAAGTTATATAGAGTCAGGGGAAAGGAGGCTTTTGGAGGAATTGGGTTTTACTACAGATCTAACCGCACTTTTTAAATTTTATTATAAAGCCCTATACTTAAATATAGGGGCAGAAAATGAATTATGTTTGATCATGACCGGAAAATATAATGGTATAATAACTCCAAACATTGCAGAAGTATCAGAGTGGCGGTGGGTTGATCTGGCTTGTCTTTCTGAGGAAATGGAAAAAAGTTCTTATAAATTTACCCCCTGGTTTCTAATAGCTTTTGAACTTCTTTCAGAAAAGGATTATATTCACTTCTAAAATTTATCAATTTTACCTTCAAAGTAAATTTCTTCTCTACGACCGAATTCCGGATCATTGCTTATATAACGGACTTTTAAAGGATTTAAACTATACCAATTTATTTCTTTAATATCTTTGACTATCACCTCAGATCTCTTATCCTTAAATAACAGATCAAATAAATAAGGAAACTTCTTTAAATATACAGTCAGGGCATCCTTGTTTTCTTTAGCATCTGTAATTAAATGAGCTTTTCCTTCAATTTGTACCCCCTTTATCTCCTTCCAGTGATAATAATCTCCATTTATTGTTACAGCAACCCTTCCATCCCTTGCTATATTCTTTGTATGGCGGGTATCTGGAGTTGAGAGAAAATAAAAAGTAAACTCCTTGTTGGCAAAAAAAACAGTGGCTGCTTGAGAATGTATTTCACCGCCCGTTGCAAGGCTCATACAGTTATAAGACTGGATATAATTTAATATCTTTTCCTCTATTTCCCTGCATTCTCCATATATATATTTTGTAGTTTTATCTATCTTTATCAAATTTCAGGACCTTTTGTTCTTTGGTATCTTCTTTTTCTGGGTCTTTTCTGATTTAATTACCTCGATTATATCCTCACCTTTTAATTCAACTTCTTTGCCATTTTCAAGGGCTATAATTATCGTCTGTTGGAGGATATTAAGACGAATAATGTTGCCTATACCATAAGTTGTTGATACTTTTTTACCAATTTGCGGCAGTTCCTTTTTTAAACTTAAATATGTATTATATTCATAGATAAGACAGCACATTAACCTTCCACATACTCCAGAAATTTTAAGTGGATCTAAAGCTAAATTCTGATCCTTTGCCATCCTTACTGTAACCGGCTCAAAATCTTTTAAAAAGGATGCACAACAAAGTTCCCTTCCACAGTTTCCAATACCACCCAAAATTTTTGCTTCATTTCTTACCCCAATCTGCCGCATTTCAATACGTGTATGTAAAACTGCCGCCAGTTCTTTTACCAGTGTACGAAAGTCAACTCGTTCTTCCGAAGTAAAATATATTATTACCTTACTTCCATCATCTAAAGGATGAACATAAGAAAGCTTGATCGAAAGTTTTGAAGCTTCAATTTTTTCCTGACATAGCTTTTTTATTTCCTGTTTTTTTTGAATTTTTTCTTTATTCTGGGAAATATCGTAGTCATTCGCTTTCCGAATTACTTTTTTAAGATTCTGGAAATGGGAACAACCTTCTCTAACCACCGGCATTTTTACTACACGCCCCATTTTTAAACCAGAATTCCCCTCCAACATTACCCAATCATTTAATTTAAGCCTTATGCTTCCAGAATCATAATTATAAATTCGGAAGCTATCCTCAAATTTGATTCCTACAACCCTTGGCATTTAAACTCCATTTCCAACTCAAAATTCAATATAATCATTTATTTCGTTTTGTACTGTTCATATTTAAATATAACATTTAAAATTAATTACTCAATTTCATAATAATTTTAATTAATTTATCCTTCTATGTGCTGGATTCTCAGCAACATCATCTCCATAGTCAGTTGAATATTTGCGTTATTAATAATTGCTGTCCGTGCTTTTTTTACCTCTTCAATTTGATTAAATACTGCACCACTTGAATTCTTTTTTGCTGCACCCTTAATCTCTTCTATCATATCTTTATTAATTAACTTTTCTGTATTTTTAAAGTATTTATAAATCAACATATCTCTATAAAAAATTATAATAACTTCTAATAAATTTAGTAATTCTTCTCTATTCTTCCCTAAATCAAATGCAATGCTTAAAGCTTTATCTGGTAAGCCTTTTGAAATGCCAACAAGTCTTTTTAGAATACTTTGCCTCATATCCCAGAACTTTTTGTTTAAAAGCTCTTTGACACGGCCTAAACTACCAATCGCCATTAATGATAATATTGAAGAATCTTTACCATCAAAACCAAATTTTTCCTTCACCAGTTTTTCTATTTCTTTGTAATAAATGGGGGAAAAGGTAATCCTCTGACATCTTGAAATGATGGTTGGCAGTAATCTATGCGGACTTGAAGTTATTAAAATAAAAAGTGTCTTTTCAGGGGTTTCCTCCAGGGTTTTAAGTAATGCGTTTGCAGCTTGTGTGTTCATTTTATGACAATCGTCAATAATGAAAACCCTCATTCTGGCAAAAATGGTTTTAAATTTTAACTGCTCTTTTATTGTACGAATAGTGTCTATCGTTATTAGATTATTTTGGGGGGTAATGACGGTAAACTCAGGATGATTTCCATGTTCTATTTTTTTACAGGCAGGGCAATTATTACAAAAATCTAAATTTTCTCTTTCACAATTTAAAGCTTTAGCAAGGGATATTGCAACAAGCTTCTTTCCAACCCCAGATATTCCCGTAAAAAGAAAGGAGCGTGCCAGACGATTATTACTAAAAGCCTTCTTTAATATATTGATTTGTTTGTCATGACCGTATATTTCAGAAAATCCCACCTAACCCCCTTTTTATTTTTTGCTTTTTTCATTAATAAAACTCTCAAATAAATAGATCACTTCTCTATTTATTTCTTCTACTCCCTGGCAGCTCTCCACTATTTTAATCCTATTTTGATTTGTTTTTGCAATTTCTCTATAACCCTTCCTTACCTTTTCATGAAACTTTATGCCTTTTTGTTCAAAACGATCTTCTTTAAATGAAGAGGATTCATTTCCTGTTCTCATTTCAGCCCTTTTTAAACCAACATCAACGGGACAATCGAATAAAATAGTTAAATCAGGCTCAATACCATCGGTTGCAAGAAAATTTAGTTTTTTGATTAACTCCAGATCAATTCCATGTCCATAACCTTGATAAGCAAGTGTTGCATCGGTAAAACGATCACATAAAACAAGCCTTCCATCTTTAAGGGCTTTTGTTACATACTGGCTTACCAATTGATAACGATTCGCTTCATAAAGTAATAGTTCAGTAACGGGGAAAATATCTTTATTCTTAGCATCCAGAAGAATTTTGCGAATCTGTTCTCCTACCCCTGTTCCACCTGGTTCTCTGGTTAATAGGAAAGGAATATGTTTTTTTTTAAAATAATCTTTCAACAGATTTATTTGCGTGGTTTTTCCACATCCTTCAATACCTTCAAAAGTAATTAAGTATCCCATAATTGATCCTGCAAGATTGAATTTAATATGTTATAAAAATATACCTATTAAAATTAAGAATGGCAAAATAATTACTAGTACATTGTTTCTTAAATAACGTTACAATCATGTCATTTCGAGCGTAGCGAGAAATCTTTTGTATCACAGCGAATTATGAAGATATCCCCCTTCGGTTAATATGAAATCTTAATTACGAAACACTGTACTAGATTATAAATTCGGCTCCAGTTACTTCTTTATAGATCAATAAATACTCACCGAAACAACATTACTTTTAAAAAATCCTCAGGTAATTATATTAATTTTTTACTTTCGGGGAAAACTAAATAAATGATTTTATTTTATTAATTTTTTAAATTTTATGGTAAATGATATATATTATATATTATAATAACTTTTTTAGCCTGATATTCTTAACAATAATAAGGGGTTTACTAACTTTATCAGAAAATAAAGAAATCAGAAGCCGGAACAAAGACTTTGTAAAATAAAATTTTGCATTTTTTTCTAAAGTTATGTAAAATTCTTAAAATCACAAAATCTTAAAAATATATATTTAATAGGAGGTGGATATGAAGAAAGGATATGTTATGATATGGAATTCTTTTTTATTTATTGCAATTTTTTCTTTGTGTTGCTGTTCCTACAAAGTAACAAAAGAAAAATCTGCTGAAATAACTCCGGAACCTCAAGTTATGACGGCAGAACAAGAAAGTGTGAGTAAGGAAGGTTTCGATAGAGAATCAATGATACAAGACGAAGTCATTGTGGATTCCGCAGCTAAAATGGAGGAATTTTTTAAGCTTAACGATATAAAATTTGCTTTCGATGATTTTTCTCTGACTCCAAAGGCTATAGAATATTTAGACAGAGTTGCAAGATGGATGATTAAAAATCCTCCGGTGAAAATACGAATTGAAGGACACTGTTGTGATCTGGGGACAAATGAATATAATCTTGCTTTAGGAGATCGTCGTGCAAATAGTGCTAAAAAATATCTTGTAGGACTGGGAATAGAAAAAGATCGAATTTCAACTATAAGTTATGGAGAGGAACGACCTCTGGATACAGGCCACACTGAAGATGCACGCGCAAAAAACCGTAGAGACCATTTTTTAATTACAGCAAGATAAAAAAACCTTTCAATGCCAAATATTATATAGTTTTTGAATTGAATGACCAAATTTTATTATAAATTATTTTCAATAATATTTTCACTTCTTTTAATAAGCTGTGCAGAATTAGCGACATATAGAGAGAATGATTCGGGCGGAAGCTATAGTCAACAGCAGATCAGCGATTTTGAGAATAAACTTGATAAAATGGAGAAAAATTATAATGATTCCATTCTTTCCATTAGAAAAAAGCAGGTAGATTTAGAAGCAATCTTGGATAAATCTCATATTGAGATTCAAAAATTAAAGGGAAGAATGGAAGAAAATACTTATTATACCCGGCAGATATTAAAAGATCAACAGGGTTTTCAGAATG
>JAXHUS010000225.1:0-6328 GCA_034189305.1 Thermodesulfobacteriota bacterium
GGAAGACCGAAAGCTTTTGAAGTTCTGGTTTTAACTTCAATGAAGGTGATAACTCTATTTTTATCAAGGGCTATAATATCAATCTCTCCGAAAATATTTCGATAATTCCTTTCCAAAATTTTAAATCCATTTTTTTTAAGATATTTTATTGCCAAATCTTCTCCCTTATGACCAATGGTTTTATTATTTTTTAACGTTAATATTTTCATTTATATAAAATTATGACATAATAATCTATCCTGAATAAAAGCAAAACTTATCATGAAGCTTGTAATTGGTCAAGATAAAGGTTAGATAAAGGTTAGGATACGCCTTTTAATATACAGAGTAACTTTTTTTAGGCATATGGAGAACTTAAAGAAATTTAAAAAGTCATTGTTAAGAAACAAATTTTAAAACCATTTATATAAGGAGTTTTACAAAATGCGATTGAATAAAAACTCAAAGAAAGGGCATTCTCTTCTATCTGTGAATTTTTTTCTTATGGTATTTCTGTTCGTTGTTTTTTACACTCCTCAATCCCGGGCAAGGATACTGCCGGAAGATTTTGTAAGGATAGCAGAAGCAGAAAACCCAAAAATTGTAAATATTAGTTCAACAAAATTATATAAAAGACGTCAATTTTTCCCCACGCCAGGCCCTTTTGGATTTGGTGATGAGTTTTTTGAAAGGTTTTTCGGCCATATGCCTGAAGAAAAGTTAAAGAGATCAAGTCTTGGCTCCGGTTTTATTTACAGTAAAGATGGGTACATAATAACAAATGCTCATGTTGTGGCAAAAGCTGATGAGATAAGCATAAAGTTATATAATGGCGAAGAATATGATGCGGAAATCGTCGGGATAGACAAAAAGACAGATATTGCTTTAATTAAAATAGAATCTGAAAAAGATCTTCCTGTTGCTAAACTGGGTGATTCAGATAAGTTGAAAGTGGGGGAATGGGTGATGGCTATTGGTAATCCCTTTGGGTTCAGCCATACAGTGACTGTCGGTGTAGTAAGCGCTAAAGGAAGAGTCATTGGGTCAGGTCCCTATGATGATTTCATTCAGACAGATGCATCTATTAATCCTGGAAATAGCGGGGGGCCTTTAATAGATAATAAAGGCGACGTGATAGGTATTAATACAGCAATTATTGCGAGTGGTCAGGGGATTGGATTTGCTATACCCATTAATATGGCAAAAAGTATCATTAACCAGTTAAAAGAAGGTGGTAAAGTAACCCGTGGATGGCTGGGAATAATGGTTCAGGAACTTACGCCAGAACTGGCAAAAGCCCTGGGAAGCAACCTAAAAAGTGGCGCCCTTGTGGCACAGGTAATGGAAGATACACCTGCTGAAAAGGCCGGAATCAAGAGAGGTGACATACTTATTGATTTTGATGGAAAAGAGATTAAAAGCTCATCGGATCTACCAAAGTTGGTTGCAGCAACACCGGTGGAAAAGCTGGCCAGGATTACAATAATAAGGAAAGGAGAAGAAAAAAAGTTTTATGTAAAAGTTGGAAAAATGCCGGAAGATGAGATAAAGGTTTCGGGTAAACAATCTGAAAAGAATGTATTGGGGATAAAGGTAAGTTCAATCAATCCAAATATTGCCTCAATATTTGGGATAGAAGATAAATCCGGTGTAATAATAACAGGGATAGAGCCTTATAGCCCGGCAGATAAAGCAGGACTCAGAGAAGGAGATATTATTTTAGAAATAAATCGAAATGCAATAGAAGGGGTAGGGGATGTGGAGGATATTTTGGATAGATTACAAGAAGGTGACATTATACTCTTTCTTTTAAAAAGAAAGGACCAGACATACTATAAATCAATTAAAATACATAAGTAGAAAAGGGATAAAAAAAACTTAAATACTTTATTCTCCTGTCAGTTGAATAAAAAAAATGTAATATATTTTTTAGTAGTTCTATTTGTAATTGTAAATGATAGTTGTTCCCTGAAAAAGATAGAACCTGTATATCCTCTTTTTGAATATTCATATCTTGATACATCCTGTCTTAAAGGAAAGACATTTATCATTGATCCCGGTCACGGCGGAAGTTTTAGAGGGGCAAAAGGAAAGATTGGAATTAATGAATCAGAGATAAATTTAGGGGTGGGGTTGTATCTATGGGGAATGTTAAAGGCAGGTGGTGCAAACGTATATCTTACCCGCCAGATAGATGCTGATTTTATTACAGACTTTGAAAAACCTTTAATATCCGATTTACGTTTTCGCGTCGATTTATGCAGAAAACGGAAATGCGATTATTTTATAAGTATTCATCACAATTCCGATATTAGAAACCGAAGAAAGAATTCAACAGAAATCTATTACAAAATGACAGACCCTGGACCTTCTTATGAACTTGCAAGATCTATCGCAACATATTTTAAGAATTATTTTTTTTCGCAAGATGTAAGGGTTCTCCCCGGTAACTACTATGTTTTGAGGGAAAATCCTGCACCAGCAATCCTGGGAGAGGCTGCATATCTTTCCAACCTTTCTTCAGAAAAAAAATTATCTCTACAGGGCTATATAAGAAAAGAGGCAGAGATATATTTTCTTGGTATATTGAATTATTTGCAAAAGAAAGTTCCGGTAATTTTTGATCTTTCTCCCAAAAATATAATAAGGGATTCACAACCTGAAATTTCTGCGTATATACGAGATGAAGATGGGAAAGGTACTATTGACGAAGGATCTGTATTATTGTATCTGGATGATTCACCAGTACTCGCAAAATATCATCCCGAATCAGGGCTGATAAGTTATACCCCGCCAAAACCATTAAAAAACGGCAGACATTATTTTAAAATTTATGGAAAGAATCTAATGGGAAATTCTGCTTTTCCTGAATCAGCCACATTTACCGTATCCCTTTTACCTTTTAAAATGGAAGTGAAACCGGAATTTTCAGTACTGCCTCCTATAGATGGTGCCTTTACGAGAATTTCTTTTTCAGTGAAAGATAAGAATTATATGCCGGTTATAGACGGCACTGCGATTGATTTAAAATCAAGGAGTGGACAGTTAAAACCGGAAAAAATATATACAAAGAATGGGAATGCTTTTTCCTATTTCTATCCTTTCAGTAAAAAAGAAAAGGCAGTAATTACGGCATTTTGTAATGATATTTATGCTGAAACCTGTATAGAATTCAGTGAATCCCGGAGGAATTACATAGTTTTGGAAATAACCGATCATCAAGGCATGCCTTTAAATAAGGCTGAAATTATACTAAAAAATGGTGATAAAGCGAATTCTGATAAGAATGGTTTTATATTTTTTTCCGGAGTCTCCCCTGAAGTATTAAGGGGAAATATTTTAAAATCTGGATACTTCCCCTGCGAAATAACATTGCCTTTTAACGGTTGTGGTTTTAAAAGAAAAAAAGTTAAGTTAAAGCCAAGAGAAGGCGGCTTTTTGATAAATAGAAAGATAGCTCTGGATTTTAACAACAAAGAGGAAAATTTTAACGTGAATTTAAGACCCCTTATTTGTGAACTTAAGACTTTATTAAAAGAAGCAGGGGTCGATGTATTCCTATCAGGTGAAAATTTAGATCATTATAATATTAAACAAAGAATTCTAAAAACGAATAAAAGTTTAAGCTGTATTTGTATTTCTTTAAGATATGCAGGAAAAAGGCCTGAAATTGGTTATTATTATAAAAGCATCAAAGGAGAAAAACTTGCAGCTTATATTTCAAACTCTATAAATACGATAAAAAGAATAAACAGTTCCATAAAAGAAAGCACGGAACCCATCATTCTTTTTACTTCTATGCCTGCGATCGTTATTGGTTTTCCGTATAATAGAGGCTATTTAAAAGATGATGCCCTGGCCATATACAAAGGGATAGTTGAATTTTTCAAAGAGGAGGATTGTCGTTAATATAACCGCGCCTTTCCAAGACCGCTTAAAGAAAATAGAACATAAAATTTACTTTCTTTCTTTCGCCCTTCTGTATCCGGTTTTTTGTTAAAAACAAAATCCAATCCCCAGCATGATGCCTGGTAAATGAGACGGGCATCCGTTTCAAGGGACCGATCGTCTTCCAATGTATATCGATTTTCAATGCCGAAAGTAAGGTAAGAATTGATTTTTAAATTAGCCATTGTGCTGATCTGTTCCAATACTTCTTTTACTCTGCGATATTCAAAAGAAAGGCTATCCCTTCTATGGTTATTTAATTCGAAAATTATATTATAAAGTCTATGGAATTTTCCCTGATAAATATGATAATTCCAATTTGTTTCAAGATTAAACTCTTTACACGGATTTAAACGGAACTCACCGATAAATCTTGTCTTTGGATGATAATATTTATCTTCTTCAAGAATATAATCTTTTTTTGGTCTGGAAAAATTATAACAGGTGCCCATTTTTAAAAAAAGTATATCCTGATTTCTTTCGTTTCCATCTTTTCCAGTAACTTTTCCCACTAATTTATTGCCTAAAGTAAAAAGTAAATAATTAAAATTACTTAATTTATCTTCCTCATCAAAGAGCGGAAGCCTTTTTTGATTTTTTCCGGGTGCATACTTATAATATATTTCCGGTTTTATGATATGTTTAATCTTTTTGATATTAAAGCGATTAAAATTATAGATATTAAAAAGGGATGTGGAAATGTTATCCGAAATTGATATTTGCCCTTGATTTTCGCTTCTTCCGTTACTCCCACAGTTTTTTAAGTCAAAATAAATTCTTTCATGAAAGGCAATTTTAAGGGTGTTTCTAATGTAGTTGTTAAAACCCATTGGAACCGGCAGTAATATTTGGGGATTTAAATCAAATCTATAGCCTTCACTTCCTTTATCCCTGAGAAAATATACAAAAGAAGAGTCAAAATCAAAAAACAGTGGGGTAGGGTAAATGTTTTTGTTCAGTCTGCGAAGATATATAAATGGAAGTCGCTGAGGTATATATGAACTGGATTTTACAAGATCTTTACTGTAGTTCATTCCTCCGGTAAAATTATAATTTTCAAAAATTTTAGTGATATAAAAGATCGAATCTTCCTTCTCCTGAGTTCTTTTCGTTAAATTATCGCTGTAATCCTTGTGAAACTGTCTATCGCTTACGGCCTTTAATTTAGCCTTGGCAAAAAAATCCGGGGTTATATATTGTTCTCCAGCAAATTGAACGGTCCAGCGATCTTTTTCCCTATCTAAAAGTTCTTTATAATTGTTCCGGTAGCTGCTTTTTTCCGAAATAAAATAGGTATAGAATTCCCCATGATTTTTATCACCATGGGCATATCTTGTTTCAATTCCCTGACCGAAACCTTTTTTTGTGGCAATATCTAAATCATATGTTGCATCCAAACCTGGATTGATTGCCCAGAAAAAAGACTCTTCCAATTTGAAGCCTTCCCTTGAGGATAAACCGATTTTTGGAAAAAGTAGCCCAGTCTGCCTCCTTGTCTTTACTGGAAATAGCATATACGGGAAATATAGTATCGGTACATTCTTCACTTGAAAATAGATATCTTTTGCCCGGGCAATATTTTCTTTTTCCACCTGAATTTCTTTACTGGTAATTCGCCAGGCAGGCCTTTCACCCTTACAGGAAGTGAAGATGCTATTTGTTAATATATAAGTATCTTCTTCGGTTCTGCTTATACTGTCACCTGTTATTCGAATATTTTCTTTAGAAAAATAAAGTTCCCCTGATTTTATAATTCCCAGAGACGTTTCCATATTAAATTTTATCTGTTCACAGGCAAGAGAATCTTTATCCTCTGATAAGACTACATTTCCTATGGCAATTACTTCCTTTGTTTTATTGTTTAACTTTATCTCGTCCGCTTTTACTATTCTGATTCCCTGCCTTATTTCAACATTTCCCCTGGCGGTATAGATATTTTGTTGTATATCATATTGCATTGCGTCTGCATTAATGCTTATAGGTTCATCAGTATTTTCAGGAATAATCCGGGCAAAGCTAAAAGATAACTTTAGAAGCATAAAGATTATAAGAGAAACCAAAAAAATTGAGATTCTTTTCATCTATCTTAACAAAAGAGGATTTAAATTAAAGAAATTAGCATAACCGGTTGGATTATTCAACAGTAATTCTTGAAAATGTTAACTCAAAAATAAAATTGCAAAAGGATTTCTCATGGGCAATGCGTCCCTGAACGACAGAACAAAAACCTATTTTTAGTTGGTAAAGACAATGCTATTTTTTACCTAAATCCTGAATTGATTTTATTTGACAATTATTTATTATACTGCTTATATTTGATAATAACAGGCGTTTGCTAAAATACATTCTCCCTTTGCACGGAAGGTTTTTAACCGCAAAAAGGAATTTTGAGAACGATCCC
>JAXHUS010000226.1:0-2582 GCA_034189305.1 Thermodesulfobacteriota bacterium
TCTTTTTTATATTATAATCCCGGTTATGATTGTGGATGAAGGAGGATTTATGTCTGTTTTTTGGTTTTGGATTAAATTACAAACAAAATGTTTAGAAAAATCTGCAACTTTGCCATATAATAAGCATTAATATCAGATAAATTCCGAATATACGAATATACTAAATAAGTGATTACACAAAAAGGGGGAATTCAGTGAAATTCCTGAAATTGATAGGAATTTTTATAATTCTATTGTTAGCGGCCATTATAGGGTTTACTATATTTGTTAAAAGTTACCTGACGGATGAGCGGCTCAGGATGCTTGTTCTGCCAACAGTTGAAAAGGCATTAGGACGCCGGATAGAACTCAAAGAGATGAAAGTTAAAATCTTTAAAGGTATCACCTTAAAGGAGTTATTAATTCTTGGAAAAGATGGAGAAAAAGAGTTTGTGAGCAGTAAAGAACTGGTGCTTAAATATAAATTCCTTCCAATGTTGATAAAAAAGCTGGTTATTGATGAGCTGTTACTCATTTCTCCCAGGATTTATATAACCAGAACAAAAGATGAACGGTTCAATTTTGATGACCTTGTCAGGGTTGATAGAAAGAAGGGAAAGGGTAATGCAGGCATATCGCTTCTGGTCAGCCGTGTTATCATAAAGGATGCCTTATTGAGTTTTCGTGATGAAACAAAGGCATTACCGGATATAATCGCTCAAATAGAAGCCAATTTTGAGTTAAGGACGCCGGTCCATGATAGGGCTTTTCGTTACAATGGTGATGTTGATGTTAAAAAAGTCGATTTTTCCTATGGAGGATTCACGTCAACCTTTAAAGGCGGGCTTAAGATGAATGAACAGGAGACGCATTTTGATTTATTGTCGGGTATAAACGATGAAACCGTATTTCTCAAAGGGTCGGTTAAAGATTACGCAGAATCGCCGGTTGTAAATCTTGATATTCACACGGACAGGTTTGTGCTTGACCGTATAACGGCATTTCCTGGATTTTCTAAAAAAGACGCAAAGAAAAAAAAGGGAGGAAATGATAAAAAAACTAAAAATAATAACATAACTGTGATGGGGAATATTAGCATAGACCGGATTATTTATAAAAAAATGTCGGCCGGCCCTATTGACACAGGATTTAAATTTAATAATCGAACCTTTGATATATACGGATTACGGATAAATTTAGCAGAAGGGCTTCTTAAGGGTGATGCAAAGATATTGTTAATAGGCCCTGATCCGGAATATGAAGCCAATCTTAACCTGAAAAATATTCAACCAAACCGTATCATCGCATATTTTATGCCCCAATACAGTGATTTACAGACTTCGCTGGAGGGCAAAGTTAATGTAGATAGTAAACAGGTTGATGTCACACTGGCTGCAGGAATTTTTGACGATACATTAAATATTAAAGGAACTGTCCGAAATTATAGAAAACAGCCTGACATTTGTATAAATCTTACCTCAAAGGAATTGAATATTGACAAACTCCTGTCATTATTAAAAGGGGAGAAAAAGGTAAAGAGACCAGAGGCGGAATTAAAAAAAGAAAAGGACGACTCTATAGAAAAGAAAGGCATGGATTTTACTGTCCGGGGGGAAATAGACCTCAAGAAAGTCATTTATGAAAAGGCTGAAATATATAACCTGAAAGGGATTTATACATATGGCAAGAGTATTATTAGACTTGAAAATATGGGGGGGGGATTGGCAGGGGGACAATTTAATATTAAAGGGGCGGTTGATCTAAGAAAGCCGGGGTATGAATACCGTACTTCGATAGATATTAGAGCTTTTGCTGTTGAATATCTTGTTAATACTTTCATCCCCCAGGCCAGAGATACGGTTTTTGGAAAGCTGGATTTCGACCTCCAGATTCAGGGGGCAGGAACGGAACCCGAATATCTAAAAAAAGCACTTAACGGTAAAGGCTCTATCAATGTGACAGATGGAAAATTTATTGATACCGGACTAACACAGAAGCTATCCGCTTTTTTCAACCTCGAGGAATTAAATAGACTTGACTTCCAGGAATTTAGGGGAAACGTTCAGATTGGAAACGGCCTTTTAAGGCTTAATTCCGGTATCAGGTCGCCATATATAGAAATGAAGTCCCATGGCAGCATTAATATTCTTAGTGAAAATATTGACTTTGAGACTGAGCTCACTTTTTCAGAAACCCTGACAAAAAAAATGGTTGACCATGCAAAGTTTAATAAGTACCTGGTAGGAGAAAGTGGAAAGGCAAATATGCCTTTGAAAGTTTCCGGTACCCTCTCAATGCCAGTTTTTAGATTGGATGCAAGAAAGCTTGCAGAAAGGGAAGTTAAAAAAAGGCGGGAAAAGATTCAGAAAAGGATGCTGGAGAATATATTAAAAAACTTAAAAGACTAATACAACGATTCAATAAAATAGTTACAAATAAAATTCAAATATCAAAGCTCAAATGTCAAATGAATGTCAAATGCAAAAAAAACAAAATACTGTTTACCGATCACTATTTTTGGCATTTTGTAATTTGGATTTGATTTGTAATTTGGATTTTGAAATTTGTCATTTTTGCTAACGAAATATGTATATGTTTTAATG
>JAXHUS010000227.1:0-8922 GCA_034189305.1 Thermodesulfobacteriota bacterium
TTGGGTGGATTTCCCAGTCTCTCCCAGAGCTCCTCACATATATGGGGAACCATGGGGTAAAGCAATAAAAGAATGGTTTGAAATGCCTCTTTAAGGACTCTTAAAATAAGGAGATCATTTATTTTTGGAATTTCAAACTGATAAATCATATTCAAAAGTTCCATAATGCTGCTTATGGCGGTATTAAAGTGAAAGCGTTCTTCAATATCCGATGTAACCCTTTTAATGGTGAGGTGGGTTTTCCTCCTTAAATCTTTTATATCACCGGAAAGGGAGGTACTGCCGTCAAAAGGTTCTATGGCAATGAATTTTTCCCGATTTTCTGTAATAGCCCGCCAGAGACGACTTAAAAAACGAAAGCATCCTTCCACACCTTTATCACTCCATTCAAGATCCCTTTCAGGGGGGGCAGCAAAAAGACAAAAAAGTCTTGCTGTGTCTGCCCCGTATTTTTCAATTAAAGATTCGGGATCAACAACATTTTTTACAGATTTTGACATCTTTTCCACACGTCCAATAGTAATTTCCTGCCCACAATAAGTACATACTTTTTCCTTTACTTCTTCAGGGTAAAGCCAGCCGTGCAAAGGACATTTAAAGCTTTCTTTGCATACCATCCCCTGGGTAAGAAGATTGGTAAAGGGTTCATCAAACTCTATTATTCCCAGATCCCTTAATACTCTTGTGAAAAATCTGGCATATAGAAGATGAAGGACGGCATGTTCAACACCCCCGATATATTGATCAACAGGCAGCCAGTAAGATACTTTCTCTTTATCAAGGGGTGAGGCATTGTGCAACGGACAGGCATATCTGGCAAAATACCATGACGATTCCACAAATGTATCCATTGTATCTGTTTCCCTTTTTGCAGGCCTTTTGCATGTGGGACATTGAATATTAACAAAATCGGGATTATCCGCAAGGGGTGAACGGCCTATTAATGTAAGATTTACATCATCGGGAAGAATTACGGGAAGATCATCTTCAGGGACAGGAACTGCTCCGCAATTATCACAGTGTATAATGGGAATCGGATTTCCCCAATACCGCTGACGGGAGATCCCCCAGTCCCTCAGTCGAAAAGTTACTTTTTGAGATCCAAGTCCTTTTTCTTCAAGGTATTTAACTATCTCTTTTGCTGCCTTTTCATTTTCCATTCCGTTAAAATGTCCTGAATTTACCATTATGCCGCTATCTTCATATGCTTCTGTCATGTCTTCGGGGATAAGCTCCTTATCTTTCGGTGTAATTACAACCTTAAGACTGAGACCATATTTTTTTGCAAACTCAAAATCTCTTTGATCATGGGTAGGAACTGCCATAACAGCACCGGTGCCGTATTCCATCAAAACAAAATTTGCAACGTATATCGGTATGTAAGACCCTGTTAGCGGATTTAAACAGTATGAACCCGTAAAGACCCCTTCTTTTTCAAAATCATCTGCATTAAGGGCGGCTTTATCCTGTTTAATGTTTTTTTCAATAAAAGCTTTCACTGCCTTTTCCCTGGGTGTTTCCATGGACAATTCAACTGATAAAGGATTTTCAGGTGCAAGACTCATAAAAGTGGCCCCATAAATCGTATCCGGTCTTGTGGTAAATACTTTTATATGGCCATTTCCCTTTTGCAGGGGGAAGATTATCTCGGCGCCTTCGCTTTTACCAATCCAGTTTTTTTGCATTGTTGTCACTTTTTCCGGCCAGCCTGAAAGTTTGTCACAGTATTCAAGGAGTTCTTCCGTATAACTGGTAATTCTGAAAAACCATTGATAGAGTTCTTTCTGTGTTACCTCACTTTTACATCTCCAGCATAGCCCGGCTTCTACCTGTTCATTAGCAAGAACAGTCTGGCAGGACCCACACCAGTTTACAAAGGATTTTTTTCTATATACCAGGCCATTATCAAGCATTTTTAGAAAAAGCCACTGCTCCCATCTGTAATATGTAATATCACAGGTTGCAAACTCCCTGCTCCAATCATAACTGAACCCCATTCTTATAAGCTGTTTTTTCATAGTCTCAATATTCTTGTAAGTCCATGCGGCCGGATGGGTACCATTTGCAATGGCCGCATTTTCCGCAGGCATTCCAAAAGCATCCCAGCCCATTGGGTGAAGGACGTTAAAGCCGCACATCATTTTATACCTGGCAATCACATCGCCAATAGTATAATTTCGCACATGTCCCATGTGAATTTTTCCGGAAGGGTATGGAAACATCTCCAGTAGATAATATTTCTTTTTATTGGCATCTTCTGTTACCTTATAATTTTTATTTCTCTCCCAGAATTCCTGCCACTTTTTTTCAATCTCAAAAGGTTCGTATCTGTCCATCTAAAAATAGTCTCCTACGTCAGTTACTAAAGGGTTTAATTTTTTCATACTACTGGATTGCCTCTCCATATACACCGTTTTCATTTACTTCCGTTACCTTAACTAAAATCTCTTCAGAAAAGAATATTGAGGGAGAATTTTTAACAAAAATCGGTATGTAATTTTTGGTTGTTCCCTTTATAATATTTTTGTTTGAATATAAACTTTTTTCAGGAATCATGGGAAGTATTTTTCCTGTCTGAGATTCATAAAAATTTCTCCTCTTTTTCGCCGCCAGTTCCCGAAGGATTTTTGCACGATTACTTATAATCCTTTTCTCCACACGGTTTTCCATGCTATGTGCAGGGGTGCCGGGACGAGAAGAAAAAGGGAATACATGAAAATAATCTAAAGGTAATTCCTTAAGTAAATTAAGGGTTTTTTTAAATTCTTCCCCGGTTTCGTGAGGGAAACCCGTTATGACATCACACCCTAAATTAATATCGGCAACCCTCTCTTTTAAGCTTAAAACAATATCTCTGAATAAATCCACCCGATAAGGTCTGTTCATTCTGGCAAGTATGTTGTCGCTGCCACTCTGCAGCGATATGTGAAGGTGATTGCACAAAATTCTTGAGTTTCCAAGAAATACAATAAATTCTTGAGAT
The DNA here is from genome assembly GCA_034189305.1 of Thermodesulfobacteriota bacterium. GTDB lineage: Bacteria > Desulfobacterota > WTBG01 > JAXHUS01 > JAXHUS01 > JAXHUS01. The sequence goes on from JAXHUS010000227.1 coordinate 2,984, forward strand.
ATTTCCTGGGGTTCCAATGAACTCAATCGAACCCTTTTTATTTCTTTATTGTCCTCCATCCTGTAAAGGAGGTTAAGAAGGTCTTCTTTTGGTTTTAGCTCCTTTCCATAATCTCCCAGATGGATACCTGTTATTACCACTTCATTATAATTTCCATTGAAAAGATTTACTGTCCTTTTTATTGCCTCATCCGGATCAAGGCTTCTGCTCCTGCCCCTTGTCTGTGGAATAATACAATAGCTGCATGCCCGGTTACATCCATCCTGAATTTTAAGTATCGCCCTTTTTCTGCTTTTAAAATCATATACAGGAGGGTCGTCTAAAGAATCCTTCCCTCCAAATTTATTAACCATAATACTAACATTGCCTTCCTCTTTTTTTTTCTTTAAAATTTCAGGTATTGAGAACTTTTCCCGATTGCCTATGATGTGTGTGACACCGGGAAGTTCTTTTATTTCGTCATAAAATTTCTGGGCATGACAGCCAGTTACAATTACACTGGCACGAGAATTTTTTTTAAGGGCACGTCTTATCATCTGAAATGATTTGTAACATGCTTTATGGGTAACGGTGCATGTATTTATAATATAGATATCAGCCTTATTTCCAAAGGCTGTAAGCGTATAATGCTCCTCCTCTAAAGAGGACCGAATGGCCTCCGACTCATATTGATTAACCTTGCATCCAAGGGTTGTAATTGCAAATTTTAATTTCTTCATATATTATTACTAACCTATAAAAAAGTTAAAAGCAATGGTGAAAGAGAAAGAAACCGAATGCACGCTCAATTTTTGCGTTTTTACAATAATTTTTATCTACGTATTTTTCTTTAACATGTCCTGCGGTAAAATTAAAAAAGATAATAAATATTCTTCATTTCCTTTTAAACTGAAAAATTCAAGGATAGTCGTATCTGCCTTACTAAACAACAATTATGTGAACAACTTCCTCGTTGATACGAGCATAGAGGAGGGGATTATTATTGACTTTCGCCTTGCAAAAAAAGCGGATATCAAGCCTATCAATGCCGATGACTTCTATTACTGGATAAGAAAAGACCCGAAATCGGAATATTATACCCTGGAAAGCTTTGGTTTCCCTGGTAGAGAATTTGAAGATTTAAATTGTTTTGTTACAGATCTTGTTATCCTCGAAAAAAAATTGGGGGAAAGGATCAACGGAATAATCGGCAGTTCCTTTTTAAAAAATTTTTTAATGGAATTTGACTTTAAACATAATATGATACATCTTTACTCTGAATTTCCTTCATCAAACAGGGAATATATTAAGGTTAAACTTGATAAATTCCCGAACTCTGAAAATAAAAGGATTTTAACAGGAGTTACCGATAAAAATCTTATTACTTCATTCATATTTAATACTGGCAGCCCTGTTACTATCTATCCGTATATCATTGCAAAAGAACTCTTAAAACAGGGCAAGGCATTACAATCCCATTATATTGAGATTGCAGGCCAAGAATATTCACTTCTTAAGATAGGAACTTTAACCTTTAACGGCTTTATAATGGCTAAAAACAGACAGGTAGTTTATATATCCCCGTCAAAAAAAGAAGAACTACCCCTTAAGGATATTCTACTGTCCGGTTATGGGATATTAGGAATGGATATTCTGGGAAAGGGAAATTGGTTCTTAAACCTTAAGGACAATTATATCGCCTTTTGTAATGCTTTACATTGATTTTATTTTCCATAATGATTCTGCAAGTTTTTCTATATATTCATAATTTTCAAGTTTATTTTTCCATTCCTGGGGAATAGCGTCAATCCCGTAATATGCCCCTGCAATTGCTCCTGTCATGGCCCCAATTGTGTCTGTATCCCCACCAAGACCTACAGCATAAGTTACGGCATCTTTAAAATCGGAATTGGCTAAAAATGAATAAATTGCCGTCGGAACGGAGTTAAAAACCAGAACATCATTTCCCAGGTCTTTTATTATCCGATCTCTTTCCTCTTTTTTTTCAAGCAATATTTCAATACTTTCCAATTTTTTTTTGTATATATCGAATGATGTAAAATTGTTTAATTTTTCAAGAAATTCATATCTATTAAGCTTGGGGGGTTCCGAACCCACTGCTAAAGCTACAGCCATTGCCTGAAGGGCCGCACCTTCCATTCCAAGTTCATGGCTATGGGTTATTTTACTGGATTTATACGATATGTCTTTCAACCTTTCTTGATCATTATAATAAAAGATACCTACAGGAGCTATGCGCATTGCAGAGCCGTTACCAAAAGAGCCGCCGGGATATATTTTTAAAGCGGCCTCGTCCCAGCTCACCCCCTTTTTTATGAGTGCGAAAATTCTTGGAGGACCCGGACCATAACCGCGCCATGGTTCTGCTTCATAATGTTTTATAAATGTTTTTGCCATATCATCACCATTGAAACCCTTATTTTTTATAAGGGATTCAGCAATACCTATCATCATGTGGGTATCATCTGTATACCTTGCACCCGGTTCTCTGACTTCAAAAAAGTGAGGAAATCCTTCAACGCCTGCCCCTAAAGAATCCCCCACCCCTTCTCCCACAAGACTGCCGATAAATTTCTGTTTTAATGACATCAATCTTCTCCGAATTAAAAGTTTGACAAATTTACAAATATGATTTTATAATTAGTTGATGGTCCCATCGTCTAGTGGTAAGGACATTGGCCTCTCACGTCAAAAACACGGGTTCGAATCCCGTTGGGATCATTTCCTATTCCATTTCGACAGTTTTTACCAGCACCCGTGTGGTTCCGTTTTTGTAAAAACCCAGTTTTTTTGCCGCTCCTGCACTTAAGTCAATAATCCGGTCTTTTATAAAGGGTCCTCTATCATTAACCCTCACGATTACGGAACGGTGGTTTTCCAGGTTGGTAACATGCACGAATGTGGGAAGGGGCAGGTATTTGTGGGCAGCACTGAGGCCTTTTGGGTTAAAAGCTTCGCCGTTTGCTGTCATGCTTCCTCCCTTTTTTTGCAAGGTTTCATTGCCATACCATGAGGCAATCCCTTTTTCCTGGTACTTTTCGGCTGCCTGCAAGGACATGGGAACATAACGTTTGCCATTGACTTTGTAAGGGGAGTTCTTGACCCTTCCCTGCCTGATTGCTTCCTTTGGAGAAAGTCCGTCAATGGATTCAATTTCATCATGGGTCATGGGCCAGTTAATAGGTGCAGCAACGACTTTAAAGGTGAAACCTCCCACTTTGTATACGATTTTTCCAGTTCCAAGGCTTGTAGTTATAACAACTTTTGTTGCTCCATAAGTAGTTTTTAGCGTTTCTTTGGCAACCTGGCAGGTTGTTGAAGGAATGCCACAGGAAAAGAGGGATACAGAGACCATTAAAAGATACACGAATCTTTTCCTTTTAACGGATGCAGTTCTTATTCCGTTAAACAATATGGAAATTATTTTCGGGGAGTTCTTGCCGTTCATGCTCTTCAAAATTAAGATAAAATAGGTTTCAAATTATCAGTTAGGACACGCATTCTCTTCATATTTAAACCCATCCAGTTCCGGTGTTTTTAAACCTTTATTGAGGATGAGAACCTTGAATGTTTCCCCGAGCCCTCCTTCCAGGGCAAGGAGGGATTGCATTGCGAGCCTGTTTTTTAATATTTCCACTGGAGATGAAAAAACCTTGTCAACATTTTCTATTTCTTCTTGAATTCCCAGACCCAGCAGGAATTTTACCTGTGTTGTAAAACCTGTAACTTCCCAGCCTAATTCCGTTGCTTTATTTATAAGGGATGTAAAATCGACATGGGAGGTCAGATCCTGCAGTCCGATGTTGATATATGGATCTATGGAAGATGTATGTTTATAGTAACCCATTAACGTTCCATTAAAAAATTTTGGACCATAGAGTTTTTTTGCGGGATACCCATAATCAATTGTAATTATAAAACCTTTTTTAATGATTGAGTCAACTTCCGAAATTAACCGTAAAGCGGTAATATTGACTTCTGCCCTTTGCCCTTCAGAAAGAATAATTCCCACATTATTGAAATAATCTGCAAGCTCATCTGAGGATAGTTCTCCTATAATTTCCTGGAATTGACCATTTTTGTGGGTAACATATATCTCAGAAAGGCTGCCGTTTATTTTTGTAATGAGGTGAACAGGAAAGGAATCTATAAGTTCATTGCTTATGAAACAACCTTGAAACTTTTTTTCTCCTTTTAAAATTTCATCCCAGTTTGCATTTTCCCATCGTCCCTCACAGAAAAAACTTTGAAGAAGCCCCGACATCATTTTTTTCTTTGCGGTTCCGGTCTCTATAGTAAGATATTTTAAAGAATTATAAAATTTGGAATAAGTCCTTGCCCGGGATAGGAAATCATGGCACAAAAACCCCTGTTCAGCCCCCATTTCAAATATAAAAAAAGGTTCCGGCATACCCATAATCTCCCATATCTGTAAAACCTGTTTAGCAATCAGTTCTCCAAAAACAGGATGTACACTCACATTTGTATAATAATCGCCTTTTTTACCGATTATCTTTTCCTTTCTTTGATAATACCCAAAAGGATGATAAAGGCAATCTTCCATGAATTCTTTAAAGGTTATCCTGCCCTTTGATTTGATTTTATTTACGATATATTGTTCTAATTTTCTGTTTTCCATGCTGTTAAAAGCTTACAGAGTTAGGGCACTTTTCCCTTAGTTAGTCATTAACCTGGATTATTTTTTCGGCAACGGCAAATCGTCTGCTTCTGATATGCATTATCGGCCTTGCCTTTGAAATATCAAACTGTTCATCTTTTATAAATTCATCTTTACCCTCTGCATAAACAACTCTTCCAACTACCATTATATGGTCGCCCATTTCAATTTCCCTTTCAAACTTACATTCTATCCAGGAAACACATTCTGCAATGCCCGGTACCTTTACCATTACAGATTCTTTTTCAGTAAGACCGGCTTCTTTAATCTCATTAACTCCTTTTTCAAAAGGTTTTGCACAAATCCAGAGATTGTCAAGAAGGTTCTCAGGAACAATATTTAATACGAACTCTTCTGTTTCTCTGATATTAGCCAGCGTATGGCGTTCCTTTGCTGAAGCAAAAATCACAAAAGGCGGATTGAAGGATATTGGTGTAACAAAACTGAAGGGAGCGGCATTTACCACTCCCTCTTTATCGACAGTTGAAATCAAGACCGTACACCTGGGGGATAAGATTTCATAATAATTTTTTAGTGTTATTTCCATTTTTTTCTCCTTAATGATTTTTATTTAGTTGCAAGGGTTGTTGTCTTTTATAATTAATTTTATGCATAGAATAGTAATTTTTCAAAACATTCCTGTGTAAATGTCGGGATCATAGGGAAAAAGTATATCTTATAAAAATGTGATTGTCTAACAATATTAGAGTAAGTAAAATGATATAATTAAAAACGATTTAATGGATGAATAGCAGGTAGATATCTTAATTTTTTCAGGAGAAAAGAAAGAAGATAGCAAAAAATTAAATTACCACCTTCAGTTGTGGTGGTTTTTCTTGTGCCAATCTTTATGAAAAATAAATATTAAATGTTCATTATTTCATTGTATAATATGCTTATTTTTCTACATAGAATTGTTATTTCAAACATAAGTTAATTGACAAATTATAAAAGTTATAAGATAATTTAATCATTAAAAATTTCGGGACGTGGCGCAGACTGGAAGCGCACCTGAATGGGGTTCAGGGGGTCGCCGGTTCAAATCCGGCCGTCCCGACCAGTAAAATCAGGACTTTACAGTTTTTTATAATTTCCCCATAACCTACAAAGAGAAGGAAAAAATTCATAGAAGAGCTTTATAACGGATGTTCACCCTTATAATACATGGGAAAACATTTTAAAAACAGGGAGTTAAGCAATATTCGAATTAAAATAAGTAGTCATGTATATTATTACATAATAATCAATTTTTAATTGAAGG
>JAXHUS010000228.1:0-3828 GCA_034189305.1 Thermodesulfobacteriota bacterium
GGAGGGCATCCTTGTAAAGGGAGTGTCCCCATGTTTTAGTTTTTTTGTATTCATCTTCTGTGTATTCTGAATCGTGTATCAAAAAATCAGCTCCCGAACAAAAATTAAGATAATCATTGTAATCCAGTCCACCAGGATGTTTAAATGCAAGTTCATTGTCCGTTAGAAAAACAAAAGTCCTCCCATCTTCAACAAATTTATATCCCAAACCCTGATTGGGATGACTCAAAAATATAGGTGTCACTGTCATAGACTTTATTGAAAAGCTTAAGCTGCATTCTTCTTTATATGAAATATGCGCATTAACATTATCAATATTTACCGGAAATGTGGGAGGACTCATTGTTTTAGAAATCATTTTTTTTATGGATTCCTGGGCAAAGGGACAGCCGTACATGGATATATGGGTTCTACTCACATATAATGGCTTAAAAAAAGGGAATCCCATAACATGATCCATATGGGCATGGGTAAAAATAAAATAATAATCATAGCAGTCTTCTTGGATTAATTTATTTCCTAAATTTCTAATACCTGAACCTGCATCAATTATAACTATCTCGTCCTCTTGTGTTCTTATCTCAATACAGGTAGTACTACCTCCGTATTTTAAATATTCTTTTCCCGAAACGGGTATTGATCCCCTTGCTCCCCAGCATCTAATAATCAATAGATACTCCTTTCAAATTAATCATTTGCATGGAAAATTTTATCTACAGTTTATCCTTTTACAACCTTTTTTACAATAATATCTTTTTAAGCAAGGGATTTAAAGCTCTTTTTACTTGCACCGCATAAAGGACACTTCCAGTCATCCGGCAAATCTTCAAATCGAGTTCCCCTAGGAATTTTGCCTTTTCTGTCCCCTTTATCAGGATTATAAATATAACCGCAATTTACTGTCTGGCACTGCCACATATCCTTAGGTTCCGTCATTATCTTCTCCTTAAGTAGTTTATTTCATTGTATTTATAGCATAGCAATTTTAATGCCAGATTTAAGTTAAGTGACTGAAGCGAATATAACTGCTCACAGGGATCAGTTTACAGGATGCAGAAAAAGTACTTGAATCTTCAAGAGATAATGGATATTTGCAGATTGTGTAAGTGTTTAATAACCTAAATTAGTTACGGTCACAACCGGATATAAAAAAGAATTCAAAAGACTGAGGGGATTGGAATGATTTGATCTACAAACCCTTCCTTCTGGCCTCTTTATTCTGACTTTTAGAATTCTCATTTTCATATAAACCTATGAAATTAATTTAAAAAAGCTTACCTGCCAACGGACTCCTGTGAATCATTAATAAAGATTTGTCTTCTGTCTAAATTTAGACTTAATAGACAAGAATAAATAAAAATATATTTTTATTTCAATAGGTTATATAAATGTATATTTTTTAGACTATATGTATTTTTTTTGTACATTGCTGGCAGAACATAATAAAAGGTAAGGAATTCTGTTCTTTTATTTCGAGGGGCGTTAGCGACGAGGAATCTTTTGAATTCAAACAGAACAAGATTTCTCGCTTTGCTCGAAATGACAAAAGAGCGTTGCTCTGAGCTTAATTAAGTTAATGACATTGGATTTCAAGATGGAGAATTTTGCAAAAGGCTCGATATAATTAATTGAAATTAAAGGAATAAAAAGATTTAATATTTCTTTTTTATCCATATAAATCACATTTTGCGAAAGAGAACAAATTTACCATGTCATAAGGGCTGATGAACGTTTTAAAATGGAATTGATTTTATATGGTATAGTTTTTGCTGTCACTAAATAGCAATCCATTAAAAAAGAAAGGAGGTGATTTCATGAACAAAAAGGCATACTTTCTAAAAATAATAGGGCTTGTTTTAATCTTTGTTATCCCTATCTTATTGACCGCCCGGGATACAATTAATGCTCAGGATACACGAATTGTGAGGATTTATGGTGGAGGGAGTCAGCAAAATCCTGTCAGACTTGAACCCAAAACTTTATTGATTTCCAAAGACACGGTTGTGGTATGGTCTAATTTTGCACGATTGTCTGAGGTCAAAATAATTTTTGAGGATGGGAAAAGTTGCAGCGATTGTACCAAATCTCCCTGTAGATTTTCAATGTCTCCTGACAGTTGTTATGTAACCAGCTTTGTTGTTTTAGGAGAAACTTCCAGTTTAAGGTTTGTCGAGAAAGGTACTTTCACTTATAAAGTAACTGGAGGGGCAAAGAAGGCCGAGGGCAAAATAATTGTCCAATAGCAGCTTATTTGCGTTAAATCATTATCGGCTTACAGGGAATATCTGAAAAAAATATTTTGATTAAATGGGACAAAAGGCCAGGGGCTTTCCCCTGGCTTTTTTTTACAACGGATTTAACCATATATCTCGTTCCATTGTTCTTTTTTAAAGTCCTTTTTTGTCTGTCAATAGAGATACTTTCATTAAAAATTTCAAAAGTTAAAGTTTCCCAATTGTTTAATTTGTTTGATAATTTGATGAAAACTAAATTGGAAATACCCTTTAAAGTTTTTCCCTGAATCCTGACAGATGAGCGCTGTGAACTGTTACCAATTATGTTGTAAAGTTTGGTGGGGCATATAAATTGAGTTCGGCTTCTGATGGGCGGATATAATTTGGAATAAAATGGTCCGGATCTAAAAATTCGTTGGCATGTACCTTTTCCATTCCTAATATACCCAAAATGGAAGCTCTCGGGTAATTTAAATTTTCAGGCGCAAATATAACAGGATATCTGGCAGTACTTTTAATAACATCTTTATATGTCTTGACACCGCTTCCCAAAAATATTGCTTTTTCATATATATTTAAAGCAAGTTCATCAGGATAGACAGCATATTCTTCTCGTACCTTTTTTAAGGTTCCTTTATTATCTGCCATATAAAGGGCAGTATATACCTGCTTTTTTCGTGCATCGATTATAGGACAGATCAGATACGGAGAAAAAGGAATATTGTATGCCAGGACATCTAAAGTGGATATACCAACTAAAGGCTTGCCCGTTGCCAGGGCTAACCCTTTCATTATGCTTATACCAACCCTCAAACCGGTAAAAGAACCAGGGCCTATAGATACTGCATAGAAATCAATTTCTTTTAGAGGAATGTTTCCTTCCGTCAAAACTCTATCGACTGCTGGCATTAAACTTTCCGAGTGGTTTGCCGTATAAGGGTTTACGAGAAACTCGATAAGTAAATTACCATCTGCAAAAAGTGCGATACTGCCGGTCTGTGTAGAAGCTTCTAAAGCTAAAAGATTATGGGGCATTCTTCTTAAAAAATATTTGATTTAAATCGTTAAAAATTACATATGCCATAAGTAACACCAATATAAGTATTCCTATATTTTGTGTTACTTCTCTCATTTTTATGCTTATAGGACGTCTGGTTATAAATTCAATAAACAGGAAAAAGATATGACCGCCATCCAGAATCGGAATGGGAAAGAGATTAATGATGCCAAGATTTATACTTAATACAGCCATGAAAAGAATAAAATTCAGATGACTTATTTGTGCCGTCTGCCCCGCAATCTGTGCAATTTTTATCGGCCCTCCCAGCTCTTTGGCCGGAACCTGCCCCAGTATTAATTTAACTAGGGTAACCAAAATTATTTTAATGTAGAAAAAGGTCTGGGCCAAACCCTTGTATAAAGCTACAAAGGGATTATTTTTCACTATTTCATATTCATTTTTTGCCTCAATACCTATCATGGGCCTTTCTTTTTCTTCATTGAATACATTGGTAATTTTTGCTATTCTTGGCTTGATTTTAAAATAATATGTTTGATTCTGCCTTTCTACCGTAAGATCAATAGATTTACCTTC
>JAXHUS010000229.1:0-4282 GCA_034189305.1 Thermodesulfobacteriota bacterium
TTTTCATCCGGTTCTTCTTCCGATGAAATTTCTGCTTCTTTTTCCGAGGTTAAATTAAGAGTTTCAAATTTTGGTATAGACTGGGACTTAATATAAGAAACAATTCTATTTACTTCATCTTCGGAAAGATATGCCCCATGAATTCGAATCATTTTATCGGGACCGGGTTGCAAAAATAACATATCACCGTATCCCAAAAGATTTTCTGCACCCATCCCATCAAGTATGGTTCGGGAATCTACCTTTGAAGAAACTTTAAAGGAAATACGGGCTGGAAAATTTGCCTTTATTAAACCGGTAATGACATCTACTGATGGACGCTGGGTTGCTACTAAAAGATGAATGCCTGCTGCCCTGGCCATTTGAGCAAGTCTTGTAATACAAAATTCTACTTCTTTGGATGCAACCATCATTAAATCTGCAAGTTCATCTATTATGATGACCCAGAGGGGGATTTTTTTATCTGGCAATTCCTTTTTGTCTTTATTTTCCTCAAAGTCAGACTCTATTGATTTTGTTTCTTCCCCTCTCTTTTTATTATAACTTGCAATATCTCTCACTCCTTCTTCTGAAAGGAGTTTATATCGCCTTTCCATTTCCTCGACAGCCATGCGAAGTGAAGCTGCTGCCAATTTTGGGTCTGTTACAACCGGATGCAAAAGGTGCGGTATGTCCTCATAAAAAGATAATTCCAGTCGTTTTGGATCAATAAGGAGCATTCTTACTTCACTTGGCCTTGCTTTATATAATATACTACAAATCATTGCGTTTAAAGCAACACTCTTTCCTGATCCGGTAGCACCGGCAATAAGAAGATGCGGCATTTTACAAAGGTCTGTTATAACAGAACCTCCGGATATATCTTTTCCCAGGGCTATTGTTAAATATGAAGGTGACTCAATAAATTCCTTCTGGGAAACAATCTCTCTAAAATATACCGTCTGTCTCTTTTGATTGGGAATCTCAATACCGACCACTGATTTCCCTGGAACAGGAGCCAGAATCCTTACACTCAAAGCTTTTAAACCAAGAGCCAGGTCGTCGGTTAATCCCATGATTTTACTAATTTTAATTCCGGAAGCAGGTTCAAATTCATAACGAGTAATTACAGGACCGGTATTTACTTTTGATACCTGTCCATCTACGCCAAAATCAGCAAGTTTTTTCTGTAAAGTCCGGGAATTCTCAAATAACAGATTTTTATCCAATTTCCCTCCCTTTTCTTCAGGTTTTTCAAGCAATGAAAGATTAGGAAGCTTATATTCCTCCTTTTTTGAAGCTTCACATCCGGATCGGGTATTTTTTCCAGACTCTTTTTTCATGGGATCTAAAAAACTTTCTTTTTCATTATAAGAAGCATCGTCCCTCTGGGAAGAAAAGAGATCGTCAAATTCTTTTAAATCCGAACTAATTTTATCGTTACCTTTTTTAGTCTTTTTTGATCTTCTCTTTTTTATAAAGGAAACACTTAGTAATGTATAGGCAACTTCCCAAAATTTTTTCACCAATCCCTTTATCAATTTAGTTGAAGATTTTATTACGTAAAGGGGGGAAACCTGGGTTATAATAATAAAGGAGATAAGAAATATTAATGTCAGAGAGAATAGAGTGCCCAACTTATTAAGATAGGGATTAATAAGCTTATATATTATTTCTCCTAAAGCCCCTCCCTCGGGAAACTCAAATCTTAGAATGCTCCATTTTTGAAAAAAAAGATAAATAAGGGGAGATCCTGATACAATCAAAAATATAGAACTTATTGCCCTGAACAAAAGATATTTTATCTCTTTACCGGAAAATATTTGAAGGGCAAAAATAAAAAAAATGAATGGAAACAAATAACTTGAAAGTCCAAATATGTGCAACATGGAACCTGAGACCTGTGATCCCAGAATTCCAAATAGATTATGAATCTTATTTATTGAAGAACTATAATGGAAAGGTGAAGGGTCATCAGGATGAAAAGAGATAAGAACTAAAAAGATGAACAATCCAAAAGCAAGCAGTGCAATTCCCAGTATTTCTTTCCCCAATCTTTTTTCCATCACAAGATATGCCCCCCCTATGAAAATAAATTCTGGTAAGATTTTATTGTCTGACTTAGTTCATCTTTATCAATAAATGCAGTGCCTAATTTTCCCACCACCCTGCCGGCAGCAAGATTTGCAATAACAGCGGCTTCATAAAAACTTGCCCCGCTAATTAAAGATAAAATACATGCAGCTATTACGGTATCTCCCGCTCCTGTAACATCATAAACCTCCCTGGCCATAGTAGGTATTTTACTTACATTTCCGGCTTTATGGAATAAGGTCATCCCTTCCTCACCCTGGGTTACTAAAACTGCTTCACATCCAAGTTTTTCCAGTAACTTGCCACCTGCCTTTTTTATATCTTCAGAATTCTTTACTGTGATTCCTAGACCCGCTCCAACTTCTATCCTGTTCGGAGTGATTATTGTTACGCCATGATAAGTATCAAAATGACTTATCTTAGGATCAACACCGATAATCTTCCCGGCTCTTTTTAATACTGGTAAAGATTCATTCAATAATTCTTTTGTTATAACCCCTTTACCATAATCTGAAATAATTATGCCGTCTATATCTGCTAAATTTTTATTTATGTATGATAAAAACTTTTGTTTTGTGGAGGGAAAAATATCATTGTAATCCTCACGATCATATCGTACTATCTGTTGATTATTGCCGATAATTCTGGTTTTAAGGGTAGTTCTTCTACTTCCTTCCTTTATAATTCCGTCACTTTTTATCCCCATCTTTTCTATTTCTTGAATTAAATAATCACTCCAGATATCTTCTCCAACGACTCCACAAACATATACTTTTCCACCCAGGGTAAAGATATTTTTTACAACATTTGCAGCGCCCCCAAGACGGAGGGTCTCTTTTTCCACATTAACCACCGGAACCGGTCCCTCAGGGGAAATTCTCTCCACTGATCCCCATATAAATTCATCTACCATTAAATCCCCTACAACTAAAATCCTGGATCCGGGAAAAAGGTCTAAATACTTCTGGATATTAATTAAAGAAATTTTATCCTTCATGTTAATTAACACTGATAATCAGGACTTGTCTCAATCATTGCATAGGCATTATGATTATGGATACTTTCTAAATTTTCCGATTCGATACAAAACCAGATAATGTTAGAGTCTTTATGTAACTTCTCAGCAATACTTCTTACAACGTCTTCTACAAACATAGGATTATCATAGGCACATTCAGTGACATATTTTTCATCCTGCCTTTTAAGTAAAGAATAAACTTCGGCACTGGCCGAATTTTCTATTAAATAGATTATATCTTCAATCCAGAAAAATTTTTTAAAGCGAAGCTTTACAAAAACCTTGCTCCTCTGATTATGGGCTCCTCTTGAACTTATCTCTTTTGAACACGGGCAAAGTGTAGTTACAGGAACCTCAATCCCAACGCAAAGATCGGGTTCATTACAATGGGAACACTCATAAATACAAGTATATTCTATAAGACTTTTAGCTTTTGAAACAGGGGCAACTTTTTCAATGAAATAGGGGAATTCGATCTCAAGATGTGCTGAGTGGGCATGAAGTTTTTTTTTCATTTTAAGGAGAATTCCAGTAATACTTTTTAAACTTATTCCATTGCGATGTTCATTTAAAATCTCAATAAACCGGCTCATATGGGTTCCTTTAAAATGGTGGGGAAGGTTGACAAACATATTTATTTTAGCAATTGTATGCTGTAACTTATTTTTCTTGTCAAGAACTATAATGGGATATTTAATATTTTTAACTCCCACCTTATTTATTTCAATATTTCTAAAATCCTGTTGGTTTTGAATATCTACTACCATAATTCCTTACCTATAATAGACTGCACAGGAAGAATCCGACTCCCAAACAGCCACATTCTTTATGCTTACTTTTTCTCCCTTTAGTTCATTATCCATCTCCTTATAAATATAAAGGGCTATATTTTCTGAAGATGGGTTTATTTCTTTAAATGGTGCAAGATCATTTAAATTTTTATGATCCAGGTAGCTTATAATTCTATTGGTTTTTTCCTTTAATATTTTAAAATCAATGGCAATTCCCACATCATCTAATTCTTCGCCGGATACGGTTACGGAAATTTTAAAGTTATGACCGTGAACTTCCTCACATTCTCCGTTATAATTTCGTAGGCTGTGGGCTGAAGAAAAATCCGTTTTTATAGTAATATCAAACATAAGTAAAAATTTAGTTTAGACTAATATCCTGCCTTCCACATCAGAAGGC